>JAUNMN010000021.1 GCA_030531795.1 Neisseria sp. | reverse complement strand
CCACTGAAAACAATGTTCGTGCTTTTAAAAGCCAGTTCATCATGGATTTTAATAAAGTGGAAACAAAAATTGTGGTCAAAGAAAGTGAGATGTGAAGCTATGCCGTCTGCACTGAAAGAAATCGCAGACGGCATCTCACATCAATAAACACAAAAAAGCCGAATTCCAAAGGAGCTCGGCTTTTACTTATCTCAATCGATAATGGAATTAACCTTTACGCGCTTCTGTTACTGCAGCTGCAACGTGTGCAGGTGCTTCCGCGTATTTTTTAAATTCCATTGAGTAAGTCGCACGACCTTGGGTTGCAGAACGCAAGTCAGTTGAGTAACCAAACATTTCTGCCAATGGCACTTCAGCACGCACTTTTTTGCCGCCGATACCATCATCGTCCATACCCAATACGATGCCACGACGACGGTTCAAGTCGCCCATCACATCGCCCATGTACTCTTCTGGAGTTTCCACTTCAACTGCCATGATTGGCTCCAACAAAGCAGGCGATGCTTGACGCATACCTTCTTTGAACGCTTGTGAAGCGGCCAATTCAAACGCCAATTGTGAAGAGTCGACATCGTGGTAAGAACCGAATACCAAGCGAATACGCACGTCTACCACTGGGAAGCCAGCAACCACGCCATTTGGCAAGGTGTCACGAATACCTTTGTCTACTGATGGGATAAATTCACGTGGAATCACACCACCTTTAATCTCATCAATAAACTCGTAGCCTGCGCCACCTGGTTCCATAGGTTCCATTTCAATCACAACGTGACCATATTGACCTTTACCACCAGATTGTTTCGCGTGTTTGTGTTCGGCTTTAACCGCTTTGCGGATGGTTTCACGGTATGCCACTTGTGGCGCGCCGATGTTGGCTTCAACCGCAAATTCACGTTTCATACGGTCAACAATAATCTCCAAGTGCAATTCTCCCATACCAGAGATAATGGTTTGACCTGATTCTTCGTCTGTGCGAACACGGAATGACGGGTCTTCTTTTGCCAAACGGTTCAAAGCGATACCCATTTTTTCTTGGTCAGCTTTGGTTTTTGGCTCAACTGCAACGTGAATCACAGGCTCTGGGAACTCCATGCGTTCCAAGATGATTGGTGAACCTTCGGCACACAAAGTTTCGCCTGTTGTTACGTCTTTCAAACCGATTGCCGCAGCGATGTCGCCTGCACGAACTTCTTCAATCTCATCACGGTCGTTCGCAGTCATTTGTACCAAACGACCAATACGCTCACGCGTGCCTTTAACTGAGTTAATCACGGTGTCGCCAGATTTCAAAACGCCTGAATAAACACGAATAAAGGTTAAGTTACCCACGTATTTATCGTTCATCATTTTGAATGCCAAAGCAGAGAATGGCGCTTCATCGCTGGCCTCACGAGTGGCTTTTTCGCCGTTAGACAATTCGCCCGCAACTGGAGGAATGTCAGTTGGTGCTGGCAACAATTCAACAACCGCGTCCAACATACGTTGTACACCTTTGTTTTTGAACGCCGAACCGCACAACATAGGTTGAATTTCGCCTGCCAAAGTACGCGCACGCAAAGCACCGATGATTTCTTCTTCAGTCAGCTCTTCGCCGCCCAAGTATTTGTCCATCAGTTCTTCGCTAGCCTCGGCAGCCGCTTCAATCATGTTTTGACGCCATTCTTCAGCGGTATCTACCAAGTCTGCAGGAATGTCGCCGTATTCAAAGGTTACGCCTTTGTCTTCTTCGTTCCAAATGATGGCTTTCATTTTCAACAAATCCACCACGCCTTCGAAGCCTTCTTCAGCACCCACTGGAATCACAATCGGTACTGGGTTGGCACGCAAGCGAGTGCGCATTTGTTCTACCACACGGAAGAAGTTTGCACCTTGACGGTCCATTTTGTTGACAAATGCCAAACGTGGCACTTTGTATTTGTTTGCCTGACGCCATACAGTTTCAGATTGTGGTTGTACGCCACCCACCGCGCAGTAAACCATTACTGCACCGTCCAATACACGCATAGAACGCTCTACTTCTACAGTAAAATCCACGTGCCCTGGGGTATCGATGATGTTGAAGCGGTGTTCTTTAAACTGCTTCGCCATACCTTTCCAGTATGAAGTTACCGCAGCAGAAGTAATGGTAATACCACGTTCTTGCTCTTGTTCCATCCAGTCGGTTGTTGCCGCACCGTCATGCACTTCACCCAATTTGTGAGTCAAGCCAGTGTAGAACAAGATACGTTCAGTTGTTGTTGTTTTACCCGCGTCAATATGGGCAGAAATACCGATATTGCGGTACAGGCTGATAGGGGTCTTACGAGCCATTTGATTAGCCTTTCTAAATTAGAAGCGGAAGTGTGAGAATGCTTTGTTGGCTTCAGCCATGCGGTGTACTTCTTCACGTTTTTTCAACGCACCACCACGACCTTCAGCCGCGTCAATCAATTCACCAGCTAAGCGCAAATCCATTGATTTTTCGCCGCGTTTACGGGCAGCATCTCGAACCCAACGCATTGCCAAAGCCAAACGGCGTGAAGGGCGAACCTCAACAGGAACTTGGTAGTTTGCACCACCGACACGGCGGCTTTTCACTTCAACGATTGGTTTTGCGTTTGCAATGGCTTCGTTAAATACTTCAATGGCGGCTTTACCCGTTTTCTTTTCAATTTGCTCTAATGCACCGTAAACAATGCGTTCAGCAACTGATTTTTTGCCATCAATCATCAAAACATTCATGAATTTAGTCAATTCAACGCTACCGAATTTTGGATCTGGTAATACGTCGCGTTTAGGGACTTCTCTACGTCTTGGCATTTTAATTTCCTTTAATCTATTCAGTTGGGATAATTCCCAAGAATATCCATCAGATATTCACTTACTCGGTCGTTTAATTTAGGCGACCGACGTGCCTATTGTTTAATCCCAAATTATTTAGGACGTTTTGCACCGTATTTAGAACGTGCTTGTTTACGGTCTTTAACACCAGCGGTATCCAAAGAACCACGAACGGTGTGGTAACGTACACCTGGCAAGTCTTTTACACGACCACCGCGAATCAATACTACGCTGTGTTCTTGCAAGTTATGACCTTCACCGCCGATGTATGAAATCACTTCAAAACCGTTGGTCAAACGCACTTTACATACTTTACGCAAAGCTGAGTTTGGTTTTTTAGGAGTTGTGGTGTAAACACGAGTACACACGCCACGTTTTTGTGGACATGCTTCCAGTGCTGGCACTTTGTTAACGTACACAGGTTTTTGACGACCTTTGCGTACTAATTGGTTAATAGTTGGCATATTGCTCTTTCCTGTTGAGTTACAAACTTGCCGACACCATGTCGGCAAGCTCGCTAGTATATTCTTTTTCTGACTAGACGGTCAAGATTTAAAAATAAAAAGATGTTGTTTGCTATACGTTTTTCATTTTCCAAACGACAAAAATACAACAATGCCGTCTGCACTTTTGCTTGCAGACGGCATCGGTTTTCATTAATTGAGTTTTTATGATTTACGCAAATAAGCGGGAATTTCCAAATCGTCCAACTCAACTTGTCCCGCCAAATCTGGCACAGACAAATTCATTTTGTGTGAATCACGACCCGAAACCACCACGCCGCTGATGCCGTAGCCATTATCCAAATTGTTGGCATATTGATTCAAGCCTGAAAAGCTGGCTGAACCGCGTACAGCAGCCGATTTACGCGTATTTGTTGCATAACCGCCTTCTTGCAAACCTGTTGCAATAATGGTTACACGCAATGCGTCTTCTGGCATATTTTCGTCTTCAGCTGTGCCGTATTTGCGCTCTGAATCTGGGTGTGCGTATTCGTCAATCACGCGCATGATTTCTTTGAACTCTACCATTTTCAAACGATCAGGTGCAGTGGTGATGTTTACCAATACACCGCGTGCGCCGTCCAAGCTCACATTATCCAACAATGGACTGGCAATCGCTTCTTCAGTTGCCAAACGTGCGCGGTCTACGCCTTGCGCTGAACCTGTACCCATCATCGCCATGCCTGTAATCGACATCACGTTTTTCACGTCGGCGAAGTCCAAGTTGATGAAACCTGGGCTGGTAACCACTTCTGAAATGCCTGCCACAGCAGCGTGCAACACATTATCCGCCGCTTGGAATGCTTCACGCACGGTAACGTCTTCACCCAAAGCAGTCATCAATTTGTCGTTTGGAATCACAATCAATGAATCCACTTGGCTTTTCAAGTGGTCGATGCCTTGTTGAGCGATGTGAATGCGTTTGCCTTCGTGTTCAAATGGACGCGTTACCACGGCAACCGTCAAAATACCCAACTCTTTTGCCACTTCAGCAACCACTGGCGCAGCACCTGTGCCTGTGCCGCCACCCATGCCCGTTGTGATGAACAACATATTCGCGCCACGAATCGCATCAGCAATCGCTTCGCGCTCTTCCAAAGCGGCATCGCGACCCACATCAGGATTCGCGCCCGCACCCAAACCTTTAGTTAAATTGCTACCCAACTGAATGCGTTTAGAAGCATTGTTTTTACTCAATGCCTGTGCATCGGTGTTCGCGCTGATAAATTCCACACCTTGAATGGTGTTTTTAATCATGTTGTTGATGGCATTACCGCCACCGCCGCCGATACCGATAACCTTAATAACCGCAGGGCCTACTGCTGGCTCTACATCGTAAGACAATTCCATATTCCACTCCCACGCCCTGCTGGACGAACTAATTGCATAACTGCATGAATTTTGAATTATATAAGAATAAACGGTTTATTAGCAAAACAAACCGAGTTTTTACTCTGCAGACGGCATCGGCTTGCATAAGATGTCGTCTGCATCTTACTTAATGCGTTGCTTCAAACCAACGCTTAACCAAATTTTTCAGGCTTTGTAAATTAAACGAATTTTGTTTCTGTGTTGCATACGTGATTTCTGCTCCCAAAGGTGTAAATTGCTCGCGCGCCGATTCCAGCAAACCAATCACGGTTGAAAAGCGCGGATTGCGAATGTTTTCGCTCACGCCCAACATTTGATTTGGCACACCGATACGCACAGGCACACCGAAAATATCTTCCGCCAATTCAATCATACCTGGCAACGCCGCCGCACCGCCCGTCAATACCACGCCTGAAGTCAAAACATCTTCAGGGAAGCCCGACGCGCGTAACTCTTTCAAAGTTAATTCAAAAATTTCTTCTGCGCGCGCACCAATCACGCTGGCAACCACGCGACGCGGCGTTTGACGCGGACGGCGTTCGCCCACGCTCGGCACTTCCACCATATCGTCCAAACCTTCTAAATCTGGGTGCGCTGCGCCGTAATGAATTTTGATGTATTCCGCTGCGGTTAAAGGCGTGCGCAAGGCTTGCGCCAAATCGCTGGTCATCAAATTGCCTGCCACTGGAATCACGGCGGTGTGGCGAATCGCGCCGTTAGTATACACAGCGATGTCGGTTGTGCCGCCACCAATATCAATCACGCACACGCCCAAATCTTTTTCGTCTTCAGTCAAAACGGCTTGTCCGCTCGCCAAAGGTTGCAACATCACTTGGTCCACTTCCAAACCGCAATGATTGATGCACTTTTGAATGTTTTGCAAAGCGGTAATCGCGCCCGTTACGATGTGGACACGCGCATCCAAACGCACGCCGCTCATGCCAATCGGGTCTTTCACACCCGGTTGATTGTCAATGATGTATTCCTGAACGGTTGTGTGCAGAATTTTGTGTTCAGGCGGAATATTCACGGTTTTCGCGCCTTCAAACGCTCTATCCAAATCCGCTTGAGTTACTTCGCCATCGCGAATTTTCACCACGCCTTGCGAATTCAAGCTGCGAATATGGCTGCCTGCGATGCCTGTAACCACGCTACTGATTTTGCAATCCGCCATCAATTCGGCATCGGTAACGGCTTGTTTAATCGCCTGCGCGGTTGCGGTAATGTTTGTTACCATGCCTGCTTTCAAGCCACGCGAAACGGCTTGACCTGAGCCGACAATGTGGATTTCATTATCGTCTTGCACTTCGCCAATCAGGGCAATCACTTTTGAAGTGCCAATGTCTACAGCACAAATATATTGTTTTTCACTCATCTTTATATCCAATTGATTTATAAATAAATTATTGATTATTGTTTTGAGATTCGGAAGCCGCTGCTTCTATGGCTTCCACATTCTTTTTCTCGCGCACCGAAAAACCATCTTTGTAGCGCATATCCACATATTCCAAACGTGCCGTCTGCGGTGCGATTAGGCTGGGCCAAACTTGTATAAACCGCAACAACCGCTCTTGTTCATGCTCACGTCCCAAACGAATTTCCAAGCCGTTACTCAAGATAATCGACCACGCCGAACGCGATGTGTAAATCAATTTCACGATTTGCAGTTTATGCTTTTGCAACAAGGTTTGAAACTGGGCGTAATGACGCACCATGTCTTGCCCCGTGCCTTCTTGTCCTTCAAAAATCGGCAAATTGTTTTCGTATGGCACGGTAAACAGCTCGCCGCGCGTGTCCACCAAACGATGTTCGTCCCAACGCGCCACTGGCACGCGTTCCACCAATTTGATTTCCACCACATCAGGCAAACGGCGGCTAACACGCGCTTCGGCTATCCACGGCATTTGCGCAAACGCTGCCTGTGCGCCGTTCAAATCGGCACGCAAAATATTGCCACGAATGTATTTTTTGGCGATGGCGTGTAATTCGGTTAAGTTGCTGTGTTTTAGACTGCCCTGCAGACGCACGGATTTAATCGGGAAATAGTCGGAATGATACAGCCACACGCCCACCGAACCCAATAAAAACAAAAACACCACACCCAATAGCCAACGGCTAAGACGGTGCATAATCTGAACTTTAGCCGACATGAGCTGTTTTCAAAACCTCAATACATAGTTGTGCAAAATCCATGCCTTGCTGCGCAGCGGCTTTGGGAACAAGGCTGTGGCTGGTCATGCCTGGCAAGGTATTCGCTTCCAAAAGATACAATTTGCCGTCTGCATCTTTGAGAAAATCAATGCGTCCCCAGCCCGTGCCGCCAATCGCGTCAAAACCGCGCACCGCCAATTCGCCGATGAATTGTTCATCTGCTGGCGACAAATCCGACGGACACAAATATTGCGTGTCATCGCGGTCGTATTTCGCTTCGGCATCGTAAAATTCAGTCGCAGGAATGATGCGCACGCTCGGCAAGGCTTTGCCGTTCAACACCGCGCAAGTGTATTCGCCGCCGCCAATGAATTTTTCCGCCAAAATTTCGCCTTTGTATTGACGCAATTTTTGGAAAACCGCTGGCAATTGCCCGCTTTCTTTGACTTTTACCACACCCACGCTACTGCCTTCTGCCGCAGGTTTCACAAACATCGGCAAACCCAAACGCGCTTCAATCGCAGCAAAATCGCTCATTTCGTGCAACACTTCATAATCAGGCACGGGCAAACCCAAGCCTTTCCACAACAATTTGCAACGATATTTGTCCATACCGATTGCCGAAGCCAATACACCGCAACCTGTGTACGGAATACCCAAGGCTTCCAACGCGCCTTGCACCGTGCCATCTTCGCCGTATGCGCCGTGCAAAATATTGAAGGCGCAAGCAAAACCCTGTGTTTTCAATTCGCTTAACGGCGTTTCGGCTGGGTCAAATGCGTGCGCGTCCACGCCTTTGCTACGCAAAGCGTTCAACACCGCCGTGCCACTGTCGAGCGACACTTTGCGCTCGCTTGAAAAACCGCCCATCAACACGGCAACTTTACCAAAATTGTGCATACATTCTTTCTATTTATATTCGTCATTCAGCCAGAGTTGCGACACATCGCCCTTTCAACTCCAGCCACACAACGATTTTTGTTCAGCGTTTGATTATTATTGTATTCGCGATGCCGTCTGCGACTGAAAAAAGTCCTATAACGAAGCTATAGGGCAGTTTCACCCCATGTGCAGACGGCATCACATCATGCTTTTGCCAAGTCCAACATGGCTTGTGGCACACGATTGATGCTGCCTGCGCCCATATTCAGCAACACATCGCCATCTTGCAACACGTTCAGCAACATTTCTGGCAATTCGTTCACATCGGCGCAATAAAGTGGCTCAACCTTGCCAAAAGCGCGAATATTACGTGCCAAAGCACGTGAATCCGCCGCGGCAATCGGTTCTTCGCCAGCGGCATAAACTTCGGTCAACACCAAAGCATCTACCGTGTTCAATACTTTTGAAAAGTCCTCAAACAAATCGCGTGTGCGCGAATAGCGATGCGGCTGGAACGCCAACACCAAGCGTTTATCGGGATACGCGCCGCGTGCCGCCGCCAAAGTTGCCGCCATTTCCACGGGGTGATGACCGTAATCGTCAATCACTAAAGCCTTGCCGCCTTTAGGCAACGCCACTTCACCATAGCTTTGGAAACGGCGACCCACGCCCGCAAAACCGAGCAAACCTTGCTGAATCGCCGCCACGTCTGCACCGCACTCCAAAGACACGCCGATTGCCGCCAAAGCGTTCAACACATTGTGTCGCCCTGGCATATTCAACACCACGCTAAACGGTTCAAGCTCCGAGCCTTTGCTTTGCACATGAACGGTGAAACGCATTTGCGCGCCCAAACTTTCCACATCGCTGGCATAAATTTCGGCGCTGTCGTCCAAACCATAAGTGGCATAAGGTTTGTTCACGCGTGGCAAAATCGCGCGAACGTGTTCGCTGTCCACGCATAAAAATGCTTTACCGTAAAACGGCATACGATGAATAAAATCAATGAAGGCTTGGTGCAATTTGTCTACGCTGTGGTCGTAAGTGTCCATGTGATCTTCATCGATATTCGTTACCACCGACATCACAGGCGTTAAATGCAAAAACGATGCGTCCGATTCGTCGGCTTCCGCCACGATGTATTCGCCTTGTCCCAAACGTGCGTTGGTGCCTGCCGCGGTCAATTTGCCGCCGATGACAAAAGTCGGGTCCAAACCTGCCGCCGCCAAAATAGACGCAGTTAGGCTGGTTGTTGTCGTTTTGCCGTGCGTGCCTGCAATGGCGATGCCGTCGCGAAAACGCATCAATTCCGCCAACATCAAAGCGCGCGGAATCACGGGAATTTGCTGTTCGTGCGCTTCCACCACTTCTGGATTGTCGGCTTTCACTGCGGTAGACGTTACCACCACATCCGCGCCATGAACGTGTTCAGCGGTATGACCGGGGAAAACTTGAATGCCCAAGCTGCTTAAATGTTTGGTTACCGAGCTTTGCGCTTGGTCTGAACCCGACACGGTAAAACCCAAATTGTGCAAAACTTCGGCGATGCCACACATGCCCGAGCCGCCGATGCCGACAAAGTGAATGTGTTTGACTCTGTTTTTCATCATGATGATGTTTCCATTCGCAAACGCAGACAGCATGATGCTTGCCATGCCGTCTGCAGATTTTAAGTTGGTTTGATTAGGCTGGATTGTAAGCGTTTCAGCCTTTTTCTGCTATCTTTTTGCCATTATTTTCGGGCGATTTTTTTGGCTTTACTGCGTACACGCAATCGCCGCTTGCGCCACTTTATCCGCGCTGTCGGGCATTGCCAGCGTGCGCGCATTGTTTGCCCACTGCAAGCAACGTTCGCGGTTTAAGTCTGCCAAAATCTGCGCCAAATTGTCAGCGGTTAATTGCGATTGTGGCAACAACAAACCTGCATCGGCTTTCACCATAAAACGCGCGTTGGCGGTTTGATGGTCGTCTACCGCATGCGGATATGGCACGAGCAAGGCGCCAACACCAGCGGCAGTGAGTTCGGCAATCGTCAGCGCACCAGCACGACAAATCAACAAATCAGCATCGCGATACACCGCCAACATATCGTCAATAAATTCGGTGCATTCCGCTTCCACGCCACAGGCGGCATAGTTTTCTTGCAACGCCGCCAAACGATTGCGACCCGATTGATGCAATACGATGGGACGTTCCGCAGACGGCAACTTCGCCAAAGCCTGCGGCACGAGTTCGTTCAACACAATCGCACCCAAGCTGCCGCCCACCACCACGATTTTCAAGCGTCCTTCGCGATTCGCAAAACGCTCGTTCGGCACAGGCAAAGCAGTGATTTCGGCGCGAACAGGGTTGCCCACCAAACCGTCTGGCACATCAAACGCCTTGGGGAAAGCGTACAACACGCGTTTTGCCCACTTCGCCAGCGTTTTATTCGCCAAACCTGCCACCGCGTTTTGTTCGTGTATCACCACAGGCACGCCAGCCAATTTCGCCGCCACGCCACCTGGAAAAGTTACAAAACCGCCAAAACCAATCACGCATTCGACGCGATGTTTTTTGATGATGCGTTTGGCTTCATTCACGGTTTTCCAGAGTGTTATCGGCAACATCAATTTGCGTTTCAAACCATTGCCGCGCACGCCTTTAATCGCCAAGGTTTCCAATAAAATATCATATTGCGGCACGATACGCGTTTCCATTGCGCCTTCGCTGCCCAACCAAATCACATGATGACCTTGCGCTTGCAAAGAACGCGCCACCGCCAAAGCTGGGAAAATGTGTCCGCCTGTGCCGCCTGCCATCACCATAAATGTTTTACTGCTCATTTTGTTTCCTTATGCCGTCTGCACTCAACGGCAAAATCACTAACGGCGTTTACGCCCTTGCACCAAATTGCGGTTTTCGTAGTCCACGCGCAACAGCAAACCGATGCAAATCATCATCATCACAACCGATGAACCGCCATAAGAAATAAAGGGCAAAGTCAAACCTTTAGTCGGCAAAATGCCCACGTTCACGCCCAAATTGAAAAAACTTTGAATGCCTATCCAAATGCCTATGCCTTGTGCCACCAGCGCATTGAATTTTAGGTTTAACTCGTTGGCGATTTGGGCAATGGAAAACGCGCGCCACACCAACCAGCCATAACAAAACACCAACACACACAAACCCAAAAAACCGAACTCTTCGCCAATCACAGCAAAAATAAAGTCGGTGTGCGCTTCGGATAAAAAGTAGCGTTTATCAATGCTCGCGCCTATGCCCACGCCAAACCAGTCGCCACGCGCAATCGCCATTAAGGCGTGAGACAGTTGATGTCCTTTGCCGTTTGGGTCTGCCCAAGGGTCTAAAAAACCTGCGACACGCGCCACGCGATACGGTTCAAAAACAATCGCCAACGTCATCACCGCCGCGCTGCTAAGCAATAAAACGATAAACCATTTGGTGGGTAAAGCCGCCAAAAACAGCATACCCAACACAATCACGCTGCTCACCACAAACGAACCGAAATCGGGTTGCCACATAATCGCGCCAAAACCCACGCCAATCAAAATGCCCACGCTCATCATGATGCGCAAATTGTCCAGCTGATGCTGTCGGCGCACGATGAAGTTCGCCAAATACATAATCACAATCAGCTTAAAAAATTCGGTTGGCTGAAAATTGACAGGCCCTAAATCAATCCAACGCGTCGCGCCGTTGATGTTGCGCCCCACCGCCAACACCAAGCCCAGCAAAGCCAAAGCGACATACATCAAAAAATAAGCCCACTTTTGCCACTTCGCCATGCCCAAAGAAAATGCCACGCCGCCAGCACCGATTGCCACAAACAAGAAAACCAGCTGATTGCGTAAATAAAACCAGCTTGAACCGTTTTCGTGTTCGGCAAATGGCACAGAAGCCGAATAAATCATCAGCAAGCTAAACGCCGTCATCAAAATCACCAGCCACAACAGCGGCAAGTCGATTTTTTGTTGGCTCAATGCCAAATTGCGCGACAGCAGCTTTTCTTCACTTACTGCAGAAAGTTCTTTAATCATTTGTTTTTATAGATTTATTTACATCACGATGCCGTCTGCGACAGAAAGGAGTTCCATAGCGGAGCTACCAAGCTACTACTACCAAGCTACTATTAAGTGCAGACGGCATCTCATCTGATTCACTTGTTCACAACATTTTTTCTTCAAGTTCACACTTTATTCAGGTAAAGCGTGGAAAGTGTCGATAAACACTTGCGCCCGATGGGCATAGCTTTTGAACATATCCAAGCTGGCGCAAGCTGGGCTAAGCAAGACAATATCGCCTGCTTGTGCCAACTGATACGCGCGTTCGGTTGCTTGTTCTAAAGTGTCGCAATGTTCCATCGGCAACACGCCTGCCAAATCTTGCTCAATCTGTTTGGCATCCACGCCTATCAGCAAGGCGGCGCGCGCTTTATTCGCCAAGGCAGCACGCAAAGGCGTGAAATCTTGCCCCTTGCCTTGTCCGCCCAAAATCAACACTAAAGGTTGGCTCAAACCCGCAATCGCGGCAACGGTTGCACCCACATTCGTGCCTTTGCTATCGTCGATGAAGGTGATGCCTTTTTTCTCGCCCACTTTTTCCACGCGGTGTGGCAAACCTTCAAAGCTGGCAACGTGTTTCACCAGCGTTTCGCGTGGCAAATCAATCGCTTCACACAAGGCAATCGCCGCCAACACATTCGCCGCGTTGTGCAAACCTTGCAAAGGCACATCAGAAATATTCATGATGCCGTCTGCACTGGCTTTCAGCTGCCAGCTTGCCAAGTCCGCCCAATAATCGCTTGGTTTTTGCAAAGAAAACCATTTCACGCGGCGATTGTTGCGGCGCATGGCTTGACACAAAACGTCATCAGCATTCAAAACCTGCACGCCATTGCCACGGAAAATTTTGTCTTTAGCGTGGGCGTAGTCCAACAAATCATCGTAACGCTCGAGATGGTCTTCCGAAATATTCAACACCACCGCCGCCGACGCGTTCAAACTTTCGGTGTTTTCCAGCTGAAAGCTCGACAATTCCAACACCCAAACATCGGCTTTTTGCTCTCCGCGCGTCCATTCTGCTTCCAAAACAGGCGTGCCGATATTGCCTGCAATCACAGTATCCAAGCCACACGCCTGACACAAATGCCCAACCAAACTCGTTACCGTGGTTTTACCGTTGCTACCCGTAATCGCGATGACTTTGTCGCCGCGCTCGTTTAACACGCGTGCCAAAATTTCTACGTCGCCGATGACTTGTCCGCCCGCACGTTTAAACGCCGCAATCGCGGGCAAACGCTCGGAAATGCCTGGACTAATCGCCAATACATCAAAACCGTTCGCCAATGCCGTCTGCATTTCGCCCGTGTAAGTCGTCAAATCGGGAAACTGCGTACGCAATTCGCTTTGGCGTTCATCACTCAATTTCGCATCATAAGCCGCCACGCTCGCGCCTTTCTGACGCAAATAAGCAAGCATGGACACGCCGCTGCCGCCCAAACCTGCCACCAAAACTTTTTGCTTATGCCAATTCATGTTTTATCTCTTCAATCAAGGTTCGGCAAAATCCGTAAAATCTTCATGCAAACCAAATGTGTGCAATACCTGTTGCAACTCTGCCACACGCATGGCAGGCGGCAAATCCACAGGCGAAATCGGTGGCGACACGCCCTCTTCAGGTTGATTGCGCATCCAATCCGCCATCGCAAACAAATGCAACAACATTTTGGGACGCACACTTTGTGCCACCTGCACTTCCTGCATCGCCTGTGCAAAACAGGCAATCCATTGATTGCGCGTTTGCAGCGTCACCGCAAACGGAAAATGACGTTGTCGCAAACGCGGATGACCGTATTCTTGTTGGTATAAAGGTTCACCGCCCATCCAGCCGTGCAAAAATTTGTACAAACGCTCGCGAGCAAAATCCAAACTTTGCCCATGCACGGCACGCAATTGGGCATATTGCGGCTCAAGTTCCATTAAGTCGTAAAAGCGATGAGTCAAATCCGCCACCCCATCGCTGCCACCCAAAATTTCAAATAAAGACATAGGATTCACCGTATTGCACTGCAGACGGCATCAGCGAATTTTCAAAGTACTCAAACCAATCAACACCAACACAATGGTGATAATCCAAAAGCGCACCACCACTTGCGTTTCTTTCCAGCCTTTTTGTTCGTAGTGATGATGAATCGGTGCCATCAAGAAAATGCGTTTTTTGGTGCGTTTATACCAAAACACTTGCAGCATCACCGAAATCGCTTCCACCACAAACAAACCGCCCATGATGAACAACACGATTTCTTGACGCACAATCACAGCAACCGTACCCAAAGCCGCACCCAAAGCCAATGCACCCACATCGCCCATAAACACTTGCGCTGGGTAGGCGTTAAACCACAAAAAGCCCAAACACGCGCCACACATGGCAGCACAGAAAATCGCTACTTCATTCGCGCCTGCAACATAAGGCAATTGCAAATACGGCGCGAATTGCGCGTGTCCGCTGGCGTAGGCAAAAATGCCCAAACCGCCTGCCACCAACACCACAGGAAACGCCGCCAAACCGTCCAAACCGTCGGTTAAGTTCACCGCGTTAGATGTGCCAACAATCACCAAATAAGTCAACACGACAAAACCGATGCCGCCCAAAGGATAGGCGATTTGCTTGAAAAACGGCACGATGAACATGGTGCTTGACGGCAATTCCGCCGAGTAAAACAAAAACACACCAGCCGCCAACGCCACCACCGATTGCCACACCATTTTGAATTTGCCCGACACGCCATTTGGGTCTTTGTAAACGACTTTACGCCAGTCGTCATAAAAACCGAGCGCGCCCGTTGCCAGCAACACCAGCAACAAAATCCAAATATAAGGATTGCCCCAATTGCCCCACAATAAAGTGGAAACCGTAATCGCGGTTAAAATCAGCGAACCGCCCATGGTTGGCGTGCCGTTTTTAATCAAATGCGTTTGCGGGCCGTCGGTGCGCACCGCCTGTCCCACTTTCAAAGCGGTCAAACGGCGGATTGTCCAAGGACCTAGTAAGAGCGAAAACGTCAATGCGGTCAATGCCGCCATCACCGCCCGAAAGGTGGTGTATTGAAAAACATTTAAGGCAGAAAACCAATCGCTAAAATGCGCCAGCCAAACAAACATAAAACTTCCTTTTTATTATGAACACAACTGCCGTCTGCAGTTGCCCAATCCATTATTCAAGCCCGTGTGCCAACACTGCAGACGGCATCATAGTCAAATAACAAAAAATGAGACAAAGTGCGAAGCCGAAGACAGTACACACGTACGGCGAGGCGAAGCAACGCTGTATCATTTTAAATTTAAAAGACTATTTTTTTGAAATCACGCAAATCGGCGAACCATGCGGTTCGCGTCCACCGCCCAAATCCAAACACATATCGTCATACAGCCACGCCTGCACTTTCATGCCCGCCACAAAAGCGAGTAACAATGCCGAAACCAACCACAAACTATTGAATTTCATTATTTTTCCAACTTAAGTGCGTTCACTACTTCTTCCATCTTCATAAAACGCGAACCCTTAATCAGCACTTGCGCGTTTTCAGGCAAATCGTGGCTTAACACTTGAATCAACGGGTCTTTAGCGGCAAACCACAAACCGTTTGCCCCAAACTTTTCCGCCGCATACGAACTGTCACTGCCGATGAAATACGCTTGTTCAATGCCCAAACTCGCCGCGTACGCACCGACTTCCGCGTGCATGCCAGCCGATTCATCTTCGCCCAATTCGCCAATATCGCCCATCACAAACACGCGCGGCGCAGGCAATTTCGCCAACACGTCCAATGCCGCTTTCATGCTGTCTGGGTTGGCATTGTAAGTGTCGTCTAACAGCGTGCTGTTTTTAATGCCTTGCTTGATTTGCAAACGCCCTTTGATGTTGGCAAAACTTGCCAAAGCGGCGGCAATTTGTTCGGCACGCAAACCGACATTCGCCGCCAAAGCTGCTGCCGCGCAAGCGTTGGCGACATTGTGTTTCCCAGGTACAGGCAAATTCACTTTCGCCACATCGTTACCCAACAGCAAATCGAATTCGCTGTTTAAAGGGTTTAACGCCACATTTTCCGCGTGCACATCGCCAGTTTCAATACCAAAACTTTGTTTGCTCAAACCCAATGCGCAGACGGCATCTTCAAACACCGCCAGCTGCCCATCTTCTTGCGGCACAATCGCGATGCCGCCTTGTCCTGAGCCTGTCGAAGGGGCTGCACTCAAACCTTGATAAATTTCACTTTTGGCTTTGGCAATATCGCCCACGCCATCAAAACCGCAACCAACGTGCGCACGCAAGGCATTGTTGACCAAAGCGATATTTGGCTGCGCCAAACGCGTCAACAAAGCCAGTTCGCCAAAATGGTTCATGCCCATTTCAATCACCGCAAAACGGTGTTGTGCATTCAATTTCAATAAAGTCAAAGGCAAACCGATGTGATTATTGAAGTTGCCTGCCGTCGCCAGCACCGCGTTTTCGCCAAAATGATGACGCAAAATGTGTGCCAACATTTCTTTGACTGTGGTTTTGCCGCTTGAACCCGTAATCCCCAAAACCGTGGGATTGATGTATTTGCGCCACGCCGCGGCAAGAGTTTGCAAAGCGACTAAAGTATCGTCCACCACCAAAGCGTTGGGCAAATCGCGACAATCTTCACGCGACACCAACACCGCCACCGCACGCGTCGCCACTTCCGCCGCAAAATCGTGGGCATCAAACCGTTCGCCCACCAAAGCCACAAACAAATCGCCCTCTTGCACATAGCGACTGTCGGTTTTCACGCTCGCAATCGCGCGGTTTTCGTTGGGCAAAGGCAAATTCAATGCCGAACAGATAAAGTGTAAATTTAAAGTTTTCACAATTATTCTAATTTATTGAATTATAAATATTTTACTAATATTAAAGGTAGCAACAATCGCAGAGATAATTACTACTAACAACGAGGTAATAACAACTAAATAGCAAATTATAATTTGCTTTGATGCACCTTTATCCCATAAGAACTTTATTGTTTCAAGCAAACCAATATTTTCTCCACCCTCTCTTTTCTTTGCTTCATACTCATTCAGCTCATAGAAGGCTTTTAAAGTTCTTCTACAAAAAAATAATACATTGACAAAAAAAGAAAAAACTGCAAGAGACAAGGTGGAAAATCCCAAGAATGTCATATTCCAATTTGCATTAATTAAATCAAAACGATTAAAACGGATAAATACAAAAAAAGCTATTGAAGATAATAAGATAGTCGGGGTTAAATTTCTTAGGAAATTTAATAAATTTTCCCCCAGTTCATCAAAAGATTTATTATCTTTCAAAATACTCATTATTTTCCTGCCAAAGCATTTTGGGCGACATCAAAATCGCTGAAATAATGTTTTGTGCCTTGAATGTCTTGGTAGGTTTCGTGTCCTTTGCCTGCAATCAACACAATATCGTCTGCTCCTGCGTGGGCAATGGCGTATTCAATCGCTGCGGCGCGGTTTTCGTTGACATATTCTGCAGACGGCACGGCTGGCAAGATGTCGGCGATGATGTCGGCTGGGTTTTCTAAACGCGGATTGTCGCTGGTAACAACCACTTTATCCGCGCCGTTGACCGCCGCTTCGCCCATCAACGGGCGTTTGCCTTTGTCGCGATTGCCACCGCAACCGAACACGCACCAAACATTCGCGTCATTCGCTTTGATTTCTTGCAAAGTTGCCAAGGCTTTTTCCAACGCGTCTGGCGTGTGGGCATAATCCACCACCACCAAAGGTTTGCCTTCATTCATGAGGCAATCCATGCGCCCTGTCGCTGGGCGAATTTGTGCCAAGGCGTTCAACACGGCGTTCAATTCGTAGCCGTTCGCACACAGCAACGCCACGCACGCGGCGAAGTTTTGGGCGTTAAAACGACCGAGCAAGCGGGTGCTGACTTCGCCGTCGCCCCACGGCGTGTGCAAACGCAAGTTCATGCCACGCGAAGATGCGGCAAAATTGGTGATGTGAATGTCGGCACCGGCGTGAAAACCGTAAGACAACACTTGCGGCGCGTCTTGTGCCGTCTGCAATTGCTGGATTAAATCGCGTCCGAACGCGTCATCGGCATTGACAATCGCGTGCTGCAAACCTTGCCAGAAAAACAAGCGTGCTTTCATCGCACCGTACTCATCCATCGTGCCGTGATAATCCAAATGGTCGCGCGTTAAATTAGTAAAAATCGCCGAACGAAACGCCACGCCATTGACGCGAAATTGGGCTAAACCATGACTGGACACTTCCATTGCCGCCGCCGTCGCGCCTGCTTGAGTGAAGCGATGTAACAAGGTTTGCACGGCAACAGGGTCGGGCGTAGTGTGGGTGGTTTCTTCTAATTCGCCCCAAAAACCGTTGCCCACCGTGCCGATAATCGCGGTTTTCTCGCCCAACAAATCTGCGGCTTGCGCCAGCCATTGCGTAATCGACGTTTTGCCGTTCGTTCCCGTAACGCCCCAAACAGGCAAAGTCGCCAAGTTTGCCGCCGCGTCTTTAGCGTTGCGATACACTTGTGCCGCCAACACGCCTGCACGCGTTTTCAAATCGCGTATGCCTTGGTTTGGCACTTGCCAGCTTTCGTTCCACTGAAACTGTCCGTCATCGTCCCAAAATACGAAAGACGCGCCGTTGGCGATTGCCGCTGGAATGAATTGTCTGCCGTCTGCAAACTCGCCTTGACACGCGATGAACACATCACCTGCCCGAATTTTACGGCTGTCTGAATGCAACAAACGCCCTGCAGTCAAAGCGCACTGCAGGGGCGGTAAGTTGGTTTCAGCTAAAGGAATCAATTTGCTGAACATGAACTGTCTTTCTTAAATCTAGCGAATTACTGGCTGGCGGCGTGAATTTCACCACTTTCGGTTAAAGGTTTGGTTGGCGACACACCCAAAATATTCAAGCTGCCGCTCATAATGCCTTTAAAAGCTGGACCTGAAACCGTGCCACCGTAATAGCCGTTGCTGCGCGGTTCGTCCACGCTCACTGCCACAATCACACGCGGATTTTGTGCTGGGGCAAAACCGATAAAGGTTGCAATGTGTCGGTTGGCACTGTGCGCCTTGCCGCCGCCCGCTTTACGTGCTGTACCCGTTTTCGCGCCCACATCAAAACCATCAACCGCACCTGCTATACCCGTGCCGCCTTTTTCGGTTGCCGCCGCCATCATTTCACGCATTTGCGCCGCTGCTTTCGCGCTAATCACAGGTTCGCCTTGCGGCGCGGCATCTAATTTACGCCACGAAACAGGTAATAAGTTGCCGTCTGCAGTGAACACCGTATAAGCGCGCGCCATTTGCAATAACGATGCTTGCACGCCATAGCCATACGACATAATCGCTTGTTCCACAGGATACCACTCACGCGGATTGCCGTGCTGGTCGCGCGCACGCAAGAACGCGCCGCTGGTTTCGCCAAAGCCCCAACCCACTTTTTGCCCCATGCCCAGCTTCAAATAAAAGTCGCGCATTTCTTTAGGCGTGTACATCATCGCGATTTTGGCTGTGCCAACGTTAGACGATTTTTGCAAAATGCCACGCACCGTCAAAGACGGATAATCGTGTGTGTCGCGTATCACTTTATCGCCCACCAAAATAGACGATGTGCCAAACCAAGTGTTGGCATTTACTTTGCCGTCGTTCACTGCTTTGGCAACCGTTAATGGCTTAAACACCGAGCCTGGTTCAAACATATCCATCAAAGGGCGCATACGACGCGTGTCGGCATCGCCTTTAGACGCGCTGTTTGGGTCAAACGAAGGATTGCTCACCATCGCCAACACTTCGCCTGTTTTCGCATCCAACACCACCGCACTGCCTGCCTTGGCATTGTGGTGTTTCACCACTTTATTCAATTCGTTATAAGCCAAAACCTGAATGCGTTGGTCTAGCGCCAACACCACGTTTTTGCCGTCTTGTGGCTCGGTATTGTTTGCCGAATCCACATTGTCCACCACATTGCCTTTGCGGTCGCGCAACACAGTACGCAAACCGTCAATGCCTTGCAATTCTTTGTTTCGTATCGCTTCCAAACCTTCCGCGCCCACGCCCTCGCTGTTGGTAAAACCAACAAACTGCGAAAACACATTGCCCATCGGATAATGACGTTTGGTTTCGGTTGTGAACACAAAACCTTTAAATTTCAAAGCGCGCAAAGCATCGGCATCGGCTTTAGACAATTGACGTTTTAAAGTGATGGAATTGCGTGCCACATCTTGTAAAGCGTGCGTCAATTCCAACTCGCTTTTGTCTGTTACGCGCGACAGCAAAGCCATCTCTTCTGCAGACGGCATCTTCAAAAATGCGGCTTTTAAGCGTTCAATTTGCGTTTCGCTCAAGCGGTATTCTTCAATGAAATTATTGTTGCCGTTTTGCAGGCTTTCGGTTAATTCCTGCTCGGTCATGCCAAATTCGCTGGCAAACGCTTTGATTTTATTTTTTAAAATTTCGTATTCGGCGGCGTTCTTTTTCTTCAAACTGTTCATGCCCGCTGGCGACGGAATTTGCATGAAAAACATCGGTTCAACGCTCAAAGCATACGCTGGCACGCTCAAAGCCAAAGTTGCGCCGTTGCGGTCGGTAATCATGCCGCGCGAAGCCGACAATTTTTCGGTGCGAATAAAACGTTTATCGCCTTCTGCTTTCAAATGTTCCGCACCGCTGGTGAGCATAAACACGCCGCGAGCAACCACACCAACAAACGCCAAGGCAAACAAAGACAACACGGTTATCGAACGTCCTTTGCCGTGTGCCTTCAAAACCTGTTTTTGCCCCAAACGCTTACGCGAATCGCGTTTAATCGGGATGCTGTGATTGCCATTGATTAACATAAGAATAACTTTGCTTAATATTATTTTGTTTCAACAATTTGCGTATTGGCGGCACTCGGTGCTTGCAAATTCAAACGCTCGGTTGCCTGTCTAATTCTTTGTAAATTGGATAATTGCGCCTGCTGCAATTTCGCGCTGGCGTATTCTTTTTCTAATTCACGCTCCGCTTTTTGCACTTGGCTCAATTCGGTAAAACGCTCGCGCGACGTGTTTTGTACGGTAACCGCCGCTAAACCCGACACAAACGTGATTATCAATAAAATCGTGTTGATAAAATTCATTTTGTTTTTTCATGCCGTCTGCAGACGGCATGCTCTTTTTATCTTATTGTTTTGTTTATTGAAAACATAACGCAAGGCAAGCAAATTAACGCAAGCCACCAGCCGTTCGCTCTGCCACTCGCAACACCGCCGAACGCGAACGCGGATTGTCCGCCACTTCTGCCGCGCTGGCTTTTTGCGCTTTGCCGATTAACTTCAACGGTGGTTGCGGCAAATCGGCTTCGCGTATCGCCGCCCACTTGGGCAAGGCTTCGTGCGTGGATTGTTGTTTCATAAATTGTTTGACGATGCGGTCTTCCAAAGAATGAAACGCAATCACCGCCAAACGTCCGCCTTCATTTAATCTCGTCACCACTTGCGGCAGCACTTCTGCCACTTCGTCCAACTCGCGATTGATGAAAATGCGAATGGCTTGAAAAGTACGCGTTGCTGGGTCTTGCCCACGTTCACGCGTACGCACATTTTCTGCCACCAACTTCGCTAATTTTGCAGTCGTGTCAATCGGTGCGATTTCACGCTGCACCACAATCGCACGAGCGATTTGACGCGCAAAACGCTCTTCGCCGTATTCCTTAATCACTTGCGCGATGTCGCTTTCATCGGCATCGGCAAGCCATTGTGCCGCCGACACGCCGCGTGAAAAGTCCATGCGCATGTCTAAAGGCGCGTCAAAACGAAAACTGAACCCTCTGTTGCCATCGTCAATTTGTGGCGAAGAAATGCCCAAGTCAAACAATGCGCCGTCAATTTTGTCCACACCCAAACGGTTTAACGCTTGTTCAAAAGTCGCAAAACCGTCATGCACCACCAAAACGCGTTTGTCTTGCGCCGCCAAGGCTTGTGCCACCGCAATCGCCTGCGGGTCTTTGTCAAACACCACCAAACGACCGTTTTCATTCAATTGCGACAAAATCAAACGCGAATGTCCGCCGCGCCCGAACGTGCCGTCTACATAGATGCCGTCTGCAACAATATTCAACGCTGCCACCGCTTCGTGCAACATCACGGTAACGTGTTTAAACTCGGTTTGCGCGCCGCTCATAGCTTCAAATCCGTTTGCGCCAAAGCCGCCGACAAGGTTTCGGGATTGATATCCAAAGCCGCATTATTACGCGCTTCCCAGTTCGCACGCCCCCACAATTCCAAGCGATTCGCGCGACCAGCCAAGCACACTTCTTTATCAAAATTCACCAGCTTGCGCAGATTCGCAGGCAACAAAATTCGCCCCGCGCTGTCCCATTCCAAAGTTTCCGCGTTGTGCAACAGCAAATTTTGAAACGATTGCAAAGCCTCATTACCCGCCACAGGCAAAGCCAACAAACGCTCCGCCACTTGCTCCCATTCGCTTTCGGGATACATCAATAATTTTTCACGAGAATCAAGGGTAACCACCAAAGCAGGCGTGTAGCGACGCATCAGCAAATCGCGGAATTTAGCAGGAACTGCCAACCGCCCTTTGCTGTCTATGCTCAATTCATGAACGCCACCAAACACTTGTTTACCCTTTAACCGATTTATTTAATTGATTTCACGTTATTTTATTTGCTTGTCATTGAATTTTCAGAATATTCTCAAAGAAAATCGCCTTTTTCATGACAAACAATTTTTCAAATCTTCGCTCGCTGGGTTTAAGCAACAAAGTTTTGCCAAAATTCGCCACTTCGCCCCACTTTTACCCACATTCCGACACTATAAGAAATTTTCTGCTTACGGTCAAACCATGCAAAAGCAATAAAAACACAAAAAGACAAACACTTATCGCCTAAAAAATGCCGTCTGCATACAGCATCAGGCAAGCCCAAACGGTTAAACCATAAACAAAATAAATAAAATACAAAGAGTTAAACAATAAAACGCGCTCACACAAAAGAAAAACAATCCCTTTGCAAAGCACGTTATAATGCTTTTTCTCAACTAAACTTTTACATAATCTAACAAATGAATTTCGCTCAATTGCCCGAACCGTCAAGCGAAGCACTTGCCGCTTCACTTTCTTTACAAAACTTAATTCGCGCCGAAATTCAGCAAAACAATGGCTGGATTTCCTTCGCTCGTTTCATGGAACTGGCACTTTACGCGCCGCAATTTGGTTATTACACAGGCGGTTCACACAAAATCGGCGCAGCAGGCGATTTCATCACTGCGCCCACGCTTTCGCCGCTGTTTGGACAAACTTTGGCACGCCAAATCGCCCAAGTTTTACCGCACACCGCTGGCAATGTTTACGAATTTGGTGCAGGCACAGGCGCGCTCGCCAGCCAAATCCTTAACACCTTGCCACAAGATGCCATTCAAAATTACTACATCATTGAATTATCATCAGAATTGTCCGAACGCCAGCAACAATTCATCGCCGAAACCGCGCCCGAAATGGCGAAAAAAGTGGTGCATTTGCGCGAATTACCCGAAGCGTTTGACGGCATCATCATCGGCAATGAAGTGTTGGACGCGATGCCCGTGGAGCTGATGAAACAAACTGCAGACGGCATCCGCCAAATCGGTGTGAGTTGGCAAGATGAGGCATTTGTTGTGAGTGAACAAGAGCCAAATAATCCGCAACTGATTGAACTGGTTCAGCAATATTTCCCAGCTGTTGCACCCTACACCAGCGAATTGCACATCCAACAAAACGCTTTTGTGCAAACCCTTGCAGGCAGACTACAACGCGGTGGCATGATTTGGATGGATTACGGTTTTGACGCGACGCAGTATTACCACCCGCAACGCGCAGACGGCACATTCATCGGACATTACCGCCATCACACCGTTCACGACCCGTTTTTCCACATCGGTTTGACCGACCTCACTGCCCACGTCAATTTCACCGACATCGCCCAAGCTGGCTGCGACGCAGGTTTGGACTTAATCGGCTATTTGCCGCAAAGCCATTTTTTACTCAATTTGGGCATCACCGATTTACTCGAACAAAGCGGCGAACCCGACAGCCCAGCTTATATTCAAGCCGCACACACATTACACAAACTCATCGGACAACACGAAATGGGCGAATTGTTTAAAGTCATCGCCTTTGCCAAAAATTTAGACATAGACTGGCAAGGCTTTGAATACGGCGATTTGTGTCATAAATTGTAAAATGTGTGCCACAAAAAATTTCATTTAAAATCAAAATACAAATGAACTTTCAATCTTTTTCGCACAAGTTTAATTTGACAAAAAACACACGCATCAGTATAGTTCGCACTTTCCAAACGGCGAATTAGCTCAGTCGGTTAGAGCAGAGGAATCATAATCCTTGTGTCCGGGGTTCGAATCCCTGATTCGCCACCAAATTTAAATCAGTTGAAATGAACAGTTTCAACTGATTTCGCTTATACGGGGGTATAGCTCAGTTGGTAGAGCGCTTGCATGGCATGCAAGAGGTCAGCGGTTCGATCCCGCTTACCTCCACCAAATAAAAGACTTGCTAAACGCAAGTCTTTTTTCATTTCGTCATTTCATTTTCATCGCCACTTTGCCACCCTTTATCGCCACATCATCTGTTAAAATGCACAAAATCTTCACCCTTCCGAGCAAACCATGACCCAAACACTCGCCATCGCCATTTGCCTAGACAAAAACTACCTACAACCAGCCGAAACGCTGCTCAAATCACTGTCGTATCACAACAAAAACGTGAAAATCTACGCCCTGCACACCGACGTGCCAGCAGAATGGTTTTCGCAAATTCAAGCCAACATCGCACCGCTTGCCAACCAAATCATCGCCGTGCATTTGCATAGCGACAATCCCAAAGTGCAAGCCATCAACGCACGTCTAGCCAGTTTGGATTTGCCGCCTGTGCCAGCCTTGTTTGGGCAATTTCAATCGGAAAATGACATTCGCCACGACATTACGCAGACGGCATATTATCGCTTGCTGTTGCCTGAATTGATTGATGAACATCGCTTGGTCTATTTGGATTGCGATATGCTGATTAACGGTTCAATTCAATCGTTTAACGACGTGGATTTGGGCGATAAAGTGATTGCAGCGATTGACGATTTTGCCATCAAAATTCAAGGCGATTATGGTTATTTAGTACAAGAAAACGACCCGATTTATCAGCAATTTTGTCGTTTTAAAGGTGGCTTGTTTGAAGAATATTTCAACTCTGGCGTGTTACTGATAGACGCAAAAGCGTGGCGTGAACAGGGCATTTGCTTTGATTTGCTGCACTTTGTGAAAATGCGATGCAATTTTAGACACCACGACCAAGATATTTTGAATTTTTATTTTTACAAAAATTGGTTGCCGTTGTCGCATTTTTTCAATTTACAAATTGAAGCCTTGTGGACTAATCAAATTCTCGTGGAGAAGCCGCCTGTGATTATCCACTTTACAGGTAAACATAAACCGTGGTTGGAACAATATGTGGATTTAACGGACTTTCATCAGTATTACCACGTTTATCAGCAAATGACGTGGGAAGATGTGCGAGAAAAGTCCGCCACGCCAAACAACTGATATTTCACTATCCCAACACAACTGCAGACGGCAAATCGTGCCGCCTGCAGTTTTCTTTTGTCGCGACGAAAGCGAACAAACACGGTGTTTTCGTGCAAAGTGGTTTATAATGTCGCCCTTTGCAATTTTTTGAATGTTTATGATGACCAACCAACGCCTTGCTTTAATTGTTGCCCTACTCGCCGCAGCAGCCACTGCCACTTCGTTTTTCGCGCAATACGTTTTACTGCTCAATCCTTGTCCTTTGTGTATTTTGCAGCGCGTGGCAGTGATTGGCACTTTGCTTGTCGCTTTGTTTTGCCTGTGTTTACCGAAACGCACACCTGCGTTTTTGGCTCGCATCTTGATGAGCGTGCCAGCGGTTTGGGGCTTGGCTGTGGCGGTTTATCAGTTGTGGCTGCAAGCCTTGCCTGCTGGAGAACGCCCATCTTGCGGCGCGCCGTGGACGTTCCGCTTGCGCGATTATCCGCTGTTTGAACACTGGGAATTTGTGGTGCGCGGTTTTGGCGATTGCGGCGTGAAAGAATATTTGCTTGGCTTGTCGCTGCCAACGTGGAGCGTGTTGATGTTTGGCTGCATTTTGCTGATTGTGTGGGGCAGCGCGCTGATGAAAGACAAACACTGATTAGGTTTACAAAACGCCAAAATAAGAATGTCGTAAAAACAAAATGCCGTCTGCAGTTCTATCCAACTGCAGACGGCATCTTTTTAACTGTTTAATGTCTTACGACACGACTTCGCCGTTCTTTTTCTGATTCTCAATGGTGCGGTTCACATACCATTGCTGGGCGATGGTCAAAATGTTGTTCACAACGTAATACAACACCAAACCTGCAGGGAAGAAGAAGAACATCGCCGAGAACACCAGCGGCATGATTTTCATCATTTTCGCTTGCATCGGGTCGGTTGGCGGCGGGTTTAATGTGGTTTGGAACCACATGGTTGCGGTCATCAAAACGGGCAAGATGAACCACGGGTCAGCGCGGCTCAAGTCGGTAATCCAGCCCAACCACGGCGCTTGACGCAATTCTACTGAACTGAAAATCGCCCAGTACAAACCGATGAACACGGGAATTTGCAAAAGCATCGGCAAGCAACCGCCCAAAGGATTGATTTTTTCGGTGCGATACAACTGCATCATCGCTTGCTGCATACCCATGCGGTCGTCGCCGTATTGTTTTTTGAGGGCTTCCATTTTCGGTGCGAGCGTGCGCATTTTCGCCATCGATTTGTAAGACGCGTTATTCAATGGATACAACACGGCTTTCACGATAATCGTGAGCAAGACAATCGCCCAACCCCAGTTGCCGACCAAGCCATGCAGTTTTTCCATCAACCAGAACAAACCTGTTGCTGGGTAATACACGCGACCGTAATCTTTGATTAACTCCAAATTATCGGCGATTTGGCTGATGCTGGCGGTGGTTTGCGGGCCAGCGTAAAGCGACATCGCGAAGCTGTTTTTACCGCCTGCTGCCACTTCAGGCAAAGGCACATTCACACCAGCCGAATACAAGCCATCGTCGCGACGTTGCACATCAATTTGACACGCGCCAGTCGCGCATACGCTTTGCGCGCCTTTAGGCTGCAAAATCCAAGTAGACATGAAATAGTGTTGCGTCATGCCCACCCAACCTGTGTTGGTTTTGCGTTCATACTCCACGCTGTCCGTGCCGTTGGCATGGTCGTCGTCCAAATCAGCAAAATCCACTTTTTGGAACTCGCCATTTGGCGTGTACACCACAGGGCCCGTGTAGCTATACATGAAATAGCCTTGACCTTCAGGCGCTTTATTGTCGCGCACCACGCGATACGAAGCCGCCGCTTTCAATGCCGCCGCGCCGTTGTTGCTCACGTCAAAACGCACATCCACCAAATAACTGCCTTTTTTGAAGGTGTAGACTTTGTCGATTTGCACATTGTTCGCTGCAGTCGCGCTCAAACGCACTTCCACTTTATCGCCATTCAATTGATAGCTTTTTTGTGGTGCACTAAAGTTTAAGTTTTTGGTTAAACTTTGACCGTTTGCATCAATCAAATCTGCTTGGGCGAAATAAGTGTGCTGTTTGTCGTCAAAAAACAGCACAAAATTTTTATTTTCGTCTTCAGTTGCGTTGTATTGCA
>JAUNMN010000020.1 GCA_030531795.1 Neisseria sp. | reverse complement strand
CCAAATATCGGGCGTTTGGGTCATGGTTTTGCCTTTGGTTTGCTGGATTGAGTGGCGATTGTAAGGTAAATAGCAGTTTGTGTAAAAGCTGCCGTCTGCCTGTTCCTGAGTAGACTAGGCTGGTTATAAATAATTATTTACCTAATTCATATATTTCTGTTTTGGGTAAATAAGCTAATTCTATGGGGCAGGTTGCTCTCCACCAAAACCATTCAACGTAGTACCAAGGGTTATCAGGAAAATAAATTTTCATTTCTTCCATAGTTGGCCATATTTTTCTTAATTCATCTACCTGTTCACTGGGTTTACCTGTTAAGATTTTTTCTGGATTTTCACGATAGTCGCATAAGATAATTGAACCATCGGATAATAACTCTTCTAAAAAATCAAAAAACTTAACTTTTAAATTTTTATCATCTATAGGCATAGATAAATAATCTTGGTACATTCTGAATATGCCACCGAGAGTATCACACTCATTTAATAAAATAATTTTATCTTTGGTATTCATAAATAACTTTCTGAAAATGCAGACGGCAAGGATTTATGCAAAACGAATTAGGCGAATAAATCGTTCAACTCCTCCGCCATGGTTGGTTGTGAAAATTTGGTTTTTGAAATAGCTGGCTGGCACGCCAAAATCACCGATTGACCTGCTTTTGCCAAGTCCGCTGCCAGCGTTTTGCCTGCTTTGCCGAAACCGATAATCAGGTTTGGGGTGTGAAGTGTTTGCATGATTGTCCTTTGAATGGTTTTGCCGTCTGCAGTTCATGGAGCAAACTGTAGACGGCATCATTTTTACATAATCACCACATCATATTGTTCTTGCGTGTACGAACTTTCCACCGCCAGCGAAATCGGTTTGCCGATGAAATCAATCAGCATCGCCAGCGACTGCGATTCTTCGTCTAAAAACAAATCAATCACATCAGGCGAAGCCAAAATGCGGAACTGGCGCACGTCAAAACGCCGACTTTCGCGCACAATTTCGCGTTGGATTTCGTAGCATACAGTTTGCGCGGTTTTCAAGCGTCCGCGACCTTGGCAAGTGGGACAGGGTTCGCACAGAATGTGGCTCAAATTTTCGCGGGTGCGTTTGCGCGTGAGTTCGACCAAACCCAAGCTGGTAAAGCCGTTTAAGGTTACACGCGTGCGGTCAAAACTGAGTGCTTTGGCGAGTTCTTGTAACACCGCTTCGCGGTGCGTTTCTGATGCCATATCAATAAAATCAATGATGATGATGCCGCCCAAATTGCGCAAACGCAGTTCGCGTGCAATCGCGTGGCACGCTTCCAAATTGGTTTTGAAAATGGTTTCGTCAAAATTGCGTGCGCCGACAAAACCGCCTGTGTTCACGTCTATCGTTGTCATCGCTTCGGTTGCTTCAATAATCAAATAGCTGCCGAAATTGAGATTGACGCGCGGTTGCAAGGCGCGATTGATTTCTTGCTCCACATTATGCGTTTCAAATAGCGGACGCTCGCCTGTGAACAGCTGAATTTTGTCTACCGCACCTTGCACATATTGGCTGGCAAAATCACGCATTTTGGCGTGATTTTCTTTGGAATCGACCAAAATTTCGCGCGTGTTGTCGCTGAACATATCGCGCAAGACACGCAAACTCAAAGGCAAATCTTGATAAAGCAAGGTTTCGGGCGGACGGGTTTTGGATTGATGCTGAATGCTCGCCCAAACTTTAGTGAGATAGTCGATGTCGGCTTGCAATTCGGCATCGCTGGCGGTTTCCGCGCTGGTGCGAATGATGTAGCCATGTCCTGCGTCGGCTGGCAGCAAATTATTGAGGCGTTCACGCAACTGATTGCGTTCGGCTTCGTCTTCAATGCGTTGTGAAATGCCGATGTGTTCGTCTTGCGGCAAATGCACCAAAAAGCGTCCAGCCAAAGAAATTTGGGTAGACAAGCGCGCCCCTTTGCTGTTAATCGGGTCTTTGATGACTTGCACCAACACGGTTTGCCCTTCAAACAACATATGCTCGATGCGTTGCGTTTCGTCTGGGTTTTGGCGTTGCTCCAAAATATCCACGATGTGCAAAAAGGCGGCGCGCTCCAAACCAATGTCAATAAACGCGCTTTGCATGCCTGGCAGCACGCGTTTGACCACGCCCAAATAAATATTGCCAACCAAACCTTGTCCGCTGTTGCGTTCAATATGCAACTCGCAAATATTGTTTTCTTCCAACACCGCCACGCGTGTTTCTTGCGGCGTGATGTTGACTAACACCGACTCGGGCGGACGAACAATGTCTTTAGGCAAAGGAATGCTGTTTAACATGATAACACCTTGATTTTTAATTTACTTTGCGCTTGTTTCTGCAGCCAAAAGCAAGGGCAAAATAAATGAAAGACACGGCAAATGCGTGCGTGTCAAAAAGCCCACATCATACGCCAACAGCAGCTTTCTTTCCAGTTTGATGCCGTCTGCAATGCGTACGCAGACGGCATGGCGATGATTGTTTTGATAAATGAAAACAGCTTTGCGATTGATTAAGGCAATGTCGCAAACGGCGGCGTGGCGTAATTCAGTTCGGCTAAAAGTTGGCAAGTTTCGTAAACAGGCAAACCCATCACGCCCGTGAAACTGCCCGCCAAATCAGCGATGAACACGCCTGCTAAACCTTGAATGCCGTACGCGCCTGCTTTGTCCATTGGTTCGCCTGTGGCGATGTAACGCTCAATTTCCTCATCGCTCAACTCTTTAAAACGCACATCGCTGCTTTGCACGATTTCACGCATTTCTCCTTGCCACGAAATGCAGACGGCAGTCAAAACCTGATGCGTGTTGCCCGATAAAGCACGCAACATGGCGCGTGCATCTGCAGCGTTTTCGGGTTTGCCCAAAATCTGTTGAGCAAGCGCGACCGTGGTGTCGGCACTCACAATCGGCGCATCGGCTGGCGTGTGGTGCAATTGTTGCCACGCATTTTGTGCCGCCAAATTTTTTTCACGCGCCATGCGCGCAACATAAGCGGCGGCGGTTTCGTTCGCTTGCGGCGTTTCATCAATTTCTTTGACAAAAACCTCAAGTTCAAAACCTAAATTGTGTAAAATTTCACGCCGCCGTGGACTTGCCGATGCCAGATAAAGTTTGCTTGGTTGCTTCATTTGGAATACTCAAAAAAGAGAAAAAGAAAAAACGGTTTGTAGCATAAGATGGGTTTCAAAACAAATGCCAAGATTGCAAACTGCAGACGGCACAGGCAAATCTTTGCCTTTGATTTGCCATGCTAAAAACAAAGGCGTTAATGCTTTAATTGTCTGATTTTATGGATTTTTATACTCAATTATTTGCTCTTGCTACTTCCGCCTTCGTTTCCGCCACGCTGTTGCCGATGGCATCGGAAGCGGTGTTGTGGGCGGTGTGGCGACAATTTCCCGAACAGGCGTGGCTGATTTGGGCGGTTGCCAGTGTTGCCAACACTTTGGGCAGCATTTTGACTTATGTTTTGGGGCGTTTATTGCCGTCTGCGAAAACGCCGTCGGCACGCGTGGCAAACTTGATTCAGCGTTACGGAACGTGGGTTTTGCTGTTGGCGTGGTTGCCGATTGTCGGCGATGCTTTGCCTTTGGCGGCGGCGTATTTTCGCTTGCCGTCTGCACCGGTGTGCGTGGCTTTGTTCATCGGTAAAGCGGCGCGTTATGGCGTGCTGTTGTTTTTGCTGTAAGCGTTTGACTTTTAGGCTATAATGTCGCCCACTGAATTTTGAGTGCAAAAAATGAAAGAACACAAAGCCCGAAAGCGTTTCGGGCAGAATTTTTTACAAGACACGCGGATTATCGCCGACATCGTCAATGCGGTGCGACCGAATGCCGATGATGTGGTGATTGAAATCGGGCCAGGCTTGGCGGCGATTACCGAACCTTTGGCCAAAAAACTCAATCGTTTACATGTTTGCGAAATCGACCGCGACATCGTCAAACGCTTAAAAAACCTGCCTTTTGCCGACAAACTGGTGATACACGAAGGCGATGTGTTGCAATTTGATTTTGCCAGCGTGGCGGGCAAGAAAAAAATCGTTGGCAATTTGCCTTACAATATTTCCACGCCGCTGCTGTTTCGCTTGGCAGAAATTGCCGATGATGTGATTGATATGCATTTTATGCTGCAAAAAGAAGTGGTCGAACGCATGGTGGCGCAGCCCAAAAGCAATGACTACGGGCGTTTGGGCGTGATGTTGCAATACTTTTTTGAGATGGAAAGTTTGATTGATGTGCCGCCCGAGTCGTTTGACCCTGCGCCGAAAGTGGATTCGGCGGTGGTGCGGATGATTCCCGTCAAACATCGCATCGGCGAAGCACAGGATTTTGACCATTTTGCCAAATTGGTGAAAGCAGCATTTTCACAAAGACGCAAAACCATACGCAATAATTTAAAAGAGTGGGCAAACGATGAAGATTTGGAACAAGTCGGCATCAATCCGAGCCAGCGCGCCGAAGAAATCGCGCCCGAATTGTATGTGCAACTTTCTAATTTTTTGCTAACTTTGTAAGCGGATAATTCGTCAAATTTAGCGACTTTAGCTTTGAGCTGGAGCGTGAATCGGACGAATACGCAAATTTGATGTTTTGCAGACGGCATCATGCCGTCTGCAGCCCGTTTGATGAACAGCTTTGATGAACTGCAATCGTTGCTAAATGAAAGAAAACAATGATTAAATTTAAGAATGTAAACAAATATTTCAAAGATTTACACGTTATCAATAACGCGAATTTAGAGATTAAACAAGGCGAAGTGGTGGTGGTGTGTGGCCCGTCGGGCAGCGGCAAATCCACGCTGATTCGCACAGTGAACCAGTTAGAAAGCATTCAAGAAGGCGAAATTTGGGTAGACGGTGTGAACGTTGCCGACCCAAAAACCGATTTAAACGCGATTCGCGCGGAAGTGGGTTTTGTGTTTCAACACTTTAATTTGTATCCGCATTTGAGCGTGTTGGAAAACATTGTGTTGTCGCCGATGAAAGTGAAAAAACAAAGTCGCGCCCAAGCCGAAGCCAAAGCGATGGAATTGCTGGAACGCGTGGGTTTGGCACACAAAAAAGACGCTTTGCCTGCGGAGTTGTCGGGTGGACAACAACAGCGCGTGGCGATTGCCCGCGGTTTGGCGATGGAGCCGCGCGTGATGTTGTTTGATGAACCGACTTCCGCGCTTGACCCTGAAATGGTGGGCGAAGTGTTGCGCGTGATGAAAGATTTGGCGCAATCGGGCATGACCATGATGTGCGTAACGCATGAAATGGGTTTTGCGCGTGAAGTTGCCGACCGCGTGATTTTTGTAGACCACGGACAAATCGTGGAAGACAGTTCGCCAGAAGCATTTTTCAGCAATCCGCAAAGTGAACGAGCGAAGCAATTTTTGGCACAAGTGATGAGCTAAACAAATTTGCGGATTGTGTGTATTTTGTGCCGATAAAAACTTAAGGAGAAAATGATGTTGCATAAAATAACCCTATCCGCAGTTGTGCTGGCGTGCAGCGTGGGCTTGAGTGCGTGTGCGAGTTTGGACGAAGGCGAATGCCGCGCAGACGGCACATGGTATTAATTTGGCCATCACGATGGCTTGTCGGGACGCGGGCAGTCGTATTTTGAAGAACACAATCAGCGTTGTGCCAAATACGGTATTTCGGGCAATCGACAGGTTTACGAGCAGGCGCGTGCGCAAGGTTTGAAGCGTTTTTGCACGGTGGAACACGTTCAAAAACTGGGTGAATATGGCTACAACCGTTTTGACTGGAAAGTGTGTTCAAGCGATATTCGCGCCGACTTGGAACGTGCCAACGAGCGTGGTTACTATGTTTATGAACTGAATAAGCAAGTGGAACGCGATGAGCGCGAGTTGCGAAAGTTAAAACAGGAACAGCGCGAATTGAAAGAAGGCAAAAACTTGGGCTTTTCTACCGCCAAAGGCCGTGATGTTTATCGCCTGAATTTGTTGCGCGAAATCCGTGAGCGTGAGCGTGATATTCGGGAGCTGCGCGAACGCGTGTTGTATTTGTCGCGATGATTTTGGATTGAACGACTTGATTGAATTTGATTGAACGAAATGGTCAAACGAAATGCCGTCTGCAAGTGTGAAAACTGCAGACGGCATTTTTTATTGCGTGGATTTTTCGTTTAGTTTGCTTTGAGATTTTGTGCGCTTGCGGCAAACGATTTGGCAATCAGACAAGTTTACGCGGTTTGCCAGTTTGATTTGTTCAACTTTATTTACCCGCGTTTTGTTGATACCACTGAATAAATTCAGCAGGTTTAACAAAACCAAGTAAAGCGTCGCTGCGTGTGCCGTCTGCGTGAATCACGAAAATCCCTGGCGGGCCAAACAAACCAAATTCTTTCAAAATCGCTTGATGTTCGGGCGTGTTGGCAGTTACGTCCAGCGTGAAAAAGCGTTGCATCGGCACGGCGGTTTTCACTTCGGATTGATTAAGTGTGTAGGCTTCCATTTCTTTGCACGACACGCACCAGTCGGCGTAAAAATCCAGCAAAACAGGCGTGTTTGGGTCGGCTTTGAGTGCCGCGTCCATTGCGGTTTTGAGTTCGGCAACCGAAGTGAAACGCGCGTGTTCAGCTTGTTCGCTGGCTTGGTAAACATTCAAAAAGCGATGAATCGCGGTGTTTTGTTGGCGTACGCTTTGTGTGCCAAACCAAGTGGCAAGGGCGAGTAGGGCGATGCCCAGTGCTAAAGCAATGCTTTTGCTTTTGCCTGCCAAGTTTTTGCTGGCTTTGAGCAACAATAAAGCTGGAGCAAGCATCAGCAAGAAATAGGCAATGATGGTAAGCGTTTGCGGAAAAAATGGGCTTGCCAGATACACCGCCACAGCGAGCAAAATAAAGCCAAACGCGTATTTCACGCCGTTCATCCACGCACCAGCTTTAGGCAGAATGTGTCCGCCAAACGTGCCGATTAAGATTAAAGGCACGCCCGTTCCCAGAGCTAGAGCATAAAGTGCCAAACCACCCAAAAACGCATCGCCTGTTTGACCAATGTAGCCCAAGGCAAACGCCAGCGGTGGTGCAACGCAAGGGCCAACGATTAAGGCAGAGAAAATCCCCATGCCGAAGACTGAAGCGAGTTTGCCGCCTGATAGGCGTTGGCTTTGGTTTTGGAAATAACTTTGAATTGCAGACGGCAACTGAATTTGAAACACGCCAAACATAGACAAGGCAAGCAACACCATAATCGCCGCTGCTGCCAAAACGACCCACGCTTGTTGCAGCCAAACGGTGAGCAGCGCACCTGTCAAACCCGCCAACACGCCGACTAAAGTGTAAGTCAAAGCCAAACCTTGGGTGTAAACCAAAGTGAGCGCGAACGCCCGTTTTTTGCTGGCGTTTTTATCGCCGACAATGATGCTGGAAACGATGGGAATCAGCGGATACATGCAGGCGGTGAAACTCAAACCCAAACCTGCGACAAAAAACGCCAACAAGTTGGCGTTTAAGGTGTCCCACGACAATTTAAAACGGCTGCTGTCGCTAGATTTTGGCGCAGCAGGCGCGTCGGATTTTGGGTTTAAAAAACGGTTTTTGTCTTGCGCAGGCGGTGTTGGCACTTCGGCTTGATACACGCCTTCGCCGTTAATATCAAAACTGGTTTCCGCTGGCGGATAACACACGCCCACTTCAGCACAGCCTTGATACAAAAGCGTTAATTTGTATTTTTGAGCTGGCGTTTTGTAAGGATAAACCGCTTGAGCGGCGTGATGATAAACGATTTGTTTACCAAAAAACTCATCTTCTTTTTCTTCGCCCTTGCTGAATTTTGGTTCGCCCAACAGGTCGGCAGGGTCGGTCGTTGCACCGAGTTGGCTTTGATACAAATAATAGCCATCGGCGATTTGAAATTGCACATTGATGCCGTCTGCACTCACTTGCACTTGCGGCACAAACGCCTGCTCAGGCGGCAATAATTTAGACGCGTCCACCTCGGCGTGTGCCAGTGGCAACAACAAAAACAAAGACAGTAAAAAAGTGATGAGTTTTTTCATGATTTGATAACTTCATTCAAATTCGGCGAGTTGCGAGGCGGAATATGCCAAAGTTCGCGCAAGAAAGGCGGTATTGTAGCCGTTTTACTGTGCGAACTCAAAAGGCTTTACTTGTTTTGACTTGTGAAGCGATAACAACCCGACAAAAATGCCGTTTGCAATGGAAATTGTCCCAGTTTGTATGAGATTTTTTCTGTTGCAGACGGCATGATTGTGTTTGGAATTTCAAACGCATTTATGGATACATAATCACCGCATAAGCCGAGTGGTTGTGTATCGATTCAAAGTTTTCACTTTCCACCACAAAGCTGTCGATGCGGCTGTCTTGACGCAGGCTAACCGCAATATCACGCACCATGTCTTCCACGAATTTCGGGTTTTCATAAGCGCGTTCGGTAACGAATTTTTCGTCTGGGCGTTTGAGCAAGCCATAAAGTTGGCAAGATGCTTGGTTTTCCACCAAATCGATGATTTCTTCTAAATCAATGATTTGGGTGCTGTTAATGGTAAGCGTAACGTGTGAACGCTGATTGTGTGCGCCGTATTGCGAAATTTCTTTGGAACACGGACACAAGCTGGTAACGGGCACCAAAACTTTCATGGTGTGGGCATATTTGCCGTCTGCGATTTCGCTGCTGAGGCTAACATCGTAATCCAATAGCGATTGAATGCCTGAAACGGGCGCGGTTTTGGTGCGGAAAAACGGAAAACTCACGCTGATTTTGCCTGCGTCTGCATCGAGCAAAGCCAGCATTTTTTCGGTTAAGGTTTTCAGTTCATGAAAATCAAAGGCATTTTTTTGTTCTTCCATCAAGGCGACAAAGCGCGACATGTGCGTGCCTTTTTGCTCAGCAGGCAGACGCACAGTCATGGTTAGGCGGGCAACGGTGTGCTGCACGCCTTGCGCGCTTTTGAGTTGAATGGGAAAACGTAAATCTTTAATACCCACTTGATTGATGGGCATATTGCGTAAGTCTTTGCTGCTTTGCACGTCGGCGATGGCACTCATGCGCTTTTTCCTATGATGATTGTGTGTGTGAAAACCTTTGCTGTGATGAAATTGTGTGCAATTTCAAGATGATGCTTGGCAAAGGTTTTGTGTGTTGGTGCGAAGTATATAGCCCTGCGCCTTTTCGGGCAATCTTGGATTGAGAATAACTATAGTTTGTTTTGATTTTTGGGCTGGCGAAGCAAATGAAAACGCGTTTGGCTTTGGTTGTTTTTGCCCTGCAGACGGCATAAAATGCCGCAAAATTTGTTTTTTCGCCAAAATAAGGAGAAGTGATGAGCCAACAATTTGCGACTAAAGCGATTCATTCTAGCTACGATGCCAGCGAACACAATCGGGCGATTATGCCGCCAATTTATCAGAACTCGATGTTTGCGATGAAGGAAATCGGTGAACAAATTCCGTTTCGCTATGCCCGTTTGAGCAACCCGACGCGTGATGTGTTGGAAAAAACCGTTGCTGATTTGGAAGGCGGCGTGGCGGGTTTTGCTTTTGCCAGCGGCATGGCGGGGATTGACTGCATTTTCCGTGCTTTTTTGCGACCGAATGACACGATTATCGCGGTGAGCGATATTTATGGCGGCAGCTACGATTTGCTGACCGAAATCTACGCCGCGTGGGGCGTGAACGTGGTGTTTGCCGATTTGACCGACCCAGCAAATTTGGACAAAGCACTGGCGGAACATGAAAACGTGAAAATGGTGTGGCTGGAAACGCCGTCTAATCCGCTGTTGCGTTTGGTGGACATTGCCGCTTTAGCCACCAAAGCCAAAGCGGCTGGGGCATTGGTGGGCATAGACAACACTTTCGCCACGCCGTATTTGCAAAATCCTTTAGCTTTGGGTTGCGACATCGTGTTTCACTCGGCAACCAAATATTTGTGCGGACACTCTGATGTGTTGATGGGCGTGGTGGTGGTTGGCGATGAAAAATTGGCTAGCCCACTGCGTAAAATGATGGTGAACACGGGCGGCGTGGCTGGGCCGATGGATTGTGCGCTGGTGTTGCGTGGCATCAAAACGCTGGCTTTGCGCATGGAAAAACATTGTCAAAACGCCTTGGAATTGGCACGCCGTTTGGAAGCACATCCGGCGGTGGAACGCGTGTTTTATCCTGCTTTGCCATCGCACGAACATCACGCTTTGGCGAAAACGCAAATGTCGCGTGGAGTCGGCGGCGTAGTCAGCATTTATTTGAAAAACGACACTAAAGACGCGGCAAACCAAGTGATTAAGCGTTTTCAAATGTTGCAAATGGCGGCGAGTTTGGGCGGTGTGGAAAGTTTGGTCAATCATTGCTACAGCCAGTCGCACAGCGGCGTGCCGCACGATGTGAAAATCGCTGCAGGCATACGCGTGGGTTTGCTGCGTTTGTCGGTGGGTGTGGAAGACATCGAAGACATTTGGAGCGATGTGAACCAAGCGTTGAATAGCTTGTTGTAAACGATGCGATGCCGTCTGCAGTTGAAAGCATTCCATTTAAACCGCAGACGGCATTTGCCAACCTTCGCCCACGCCATTTTTAAAATCCCATGAACACACAAAAAAACAAAATTCACACGCATTACGACAATTTGAAAGTGCCACGCGATGCCAGTTTGCAGCAAATTCGAGCATCGTATCGCCGTTTGTGCCGCCAGTATCACCCCGATTGCAATCCCAACAACGCCGATGCCGAACGGATTATGAGTTTGCTCAATCGCTCGTATGCGGTGTTGAGCGATGCCGAACAACGCGCCAAACATGATGCGTGGATAGCCGAGCAAGTGCGTGAACACGGCGAAAACAAAATCGCCAGCGCGATGCCCAAAGATGAACAGGAAAAACGCAAAATCGGCACGCCTTTGCCGTGGACGCAGATGCTGTGGGCGGCGGCGGTGTTGGTGTTGATTTTGTTGTGTTTGACTTGGTTTACTTTAAACCGTTATGCACATTAAATGCCGTCTGCATTTAGAGATTTCCTGCAGTCGTCCCTATGGTTACACCTAGGGATTTCCTGCCGTCTGCAGACGGCATCGTTTATTCACTTTTACACAAAATACAAGAAAAATATGGATTTAACTTTTGATTTAGCCCACGATGAATACGCTTTTTTACACGATTTGGAATCGGAGCAAACGCGACATTTGGTGCAAACTGCACACGCAAAAGCGGCGCAACAATTCATGCAAGATGCTGAGTTTTTGGCGTTGAAAGACGATATTCGCACGCAGTTGCAAGACGAAAAGCAAATTCCGTTTTGTCAGGAACACCGTGCCAAAATGTATCATTTTCATCAAAGCGAAGCGTATCCGAAAGGCGTGTATCGGGTTTGCTCGGCGGCTTCGTATCGCTCGGGTTTGCCAAATTGGCAGGTGCTGTTTTCGGTTGCCGATTTTGATGAGCTGTTGGGCGATGATGTGTATTTAGACGGCGTGTCGCACTATGTGGAATCGCCAAATCAAGTGTTATTGAGTTTGAGTGCGGCAGGCGGCGATGCGGCGTATACGCTGGAATTGGATTTGGCAACGGGTGCTTTGGTGGACGGCGGTTTTCATTTTCCGCTGGGCAAAAGCCATATTGCGTGGCGTGATGCTGATAGCGTGTGGGTTTGCCCTGCGTGGGACGAACGTCAGCTCACACAATCGGGTTATCCGCGTCAAGTTTGGCTGATGAAGCGCGGACAAAGTTTTGCCGAAGCCGAACCGATTTACCAAATGAGTGCAGACGGCATGATGGTGAACGCGTGGCGTTATTTAGACGGACAGGGTTCGCCGATTGATTTGATTGAAGCGGCAACGGGTTTTTTCACTAAAGATTATTTGCAAGTGTTTGCCGATGGCGAAACGGCGCGCCTGAATTTGCCACACGATTGCGATATTGTCGGCTATTTGGCAGGGCAGTTGCTGGTGCAATTGCGTGATGCGTGGGTGCGAGCGAATCAAACTTATCCAGCAGGTTCGTTGGTGGCGGTGAAACTCAATAAGGGCGAATTGGGTGCGGCGCAAGTTTTGTTTGAACCGAATGAAACGCAGGCGATTGCCAGCGTGGAAACGACCAAACGTTTTGTGGTGGTGCATTTTTTGGAGCAAGTGGCAGGCAAAATCAAGGCGTTTAAGGCGGACAAAGGCGGCTGGGTGGAACAAGTTTTGCCAACTTTGCCCAGCGGTGCGTTGGAATTGTGCGACCAGCCTTGGGGCGGAGACGTTTTATACATTGCCGCCAGCGATTTTGTTACGCCGCTGACTTTGTTTGCTTTAGATTTGCAAGTCAATGAGTTAAGCGTGTTGCGCAAACAACGCAAACAATTTGTCGCAGACGACATTCAAACCCAGCAACTGTGGGCAACAAGTGCAGACGGCATCGCCATTCCTTATTATCACGTTGGCAAAACCGCGAACGCGAACACGCCGACTTTAGTTTATGTGTATGGCGGTTTTGGCATGGCGGAATTGCCGCATTATTTGGGCAACATCGGGCGACATTGGTTGGCACGAGGTGGTGCGTTTGTGTTGGCGAACGTGCGCGGCGGCGGCGAATTCAAATACTGGCATCGCGCGGCGCAGGGCAAACGCAAGCACAAAAGCGTGGACGATTTATTGGCGGTGTTGCACGATTTATGCGAACGCGGTTTCACGTCGCCCAAACACATCGCCGTGCAAGGCGGCAGCAATGGTGGTTTAGTGGTGGCATCGGCGTTTGTGCGCGAACCTGAAAGCATGGGTGCGATGGTGTGCGAAGTGCCACTCACCGATATGCTGAACTACGCCGATTTGTCGGCAGGCGCAAGTTGGATAGACGAATACGGCGACCCAGCCGACCCACAAATGCGTGAATATTTGGCGAATTTATCGCCGTATCATCAGTTGGCAAGCGATAAACAATATCCACCAGCTTTGATAAGCACCAGTTTGTCGGATGACCGCGTCCACCCAGCCCATGCGTTGAAGTTTTACGCCAAACTGGCACAACATTCCGATAAAACATGGCTTTACGCCCCCGAAACAGGCGGACACAGCGGCAACAGCACCCAAGAGCAAACCGCCGCCGATTTGGCTTGCGTGTTGCGCTTTTTGCAAGAAACCATTGTGTAACCGTCATAGCGCGTGCCAAACAACAAATGCCGTCTGCACCCGTGTTCGCAGACGGCATTTGCGCGATGATGAAAGAATATCGCCGAAATTTTAGTAAAAACAAATCGCTGCAAAGTAGCCTAAAGCAGTGTGCTGTGCTAATATGGCAAAAATTTTCAGGCAATTGTGCTTGAATTTTTTATTAAATTTTTGAATTTAATAAAGAAAAATTTAGATAGAAAACTCTAAAGGAATTCGGTACAATACGCACCGTATTTTTAAATCAACCACCGCCGCAAGGCACATAAAAAGGACTTTAAAATGTCAATTGAAGCAAAAGTAAAAGCAATCGTTGCAGAACAATTGGGCGTGAACGAAGCTGATGTGAAAAACGAATCATCTTTCCAAGACGATTTGGGTGCAGACTCTTTGGACACTGTTGAATTGGTTATGGCTTTGGAAGAAGCATTCGGTTGCGAGATTCCTGACGAAGAAGCAGAAAAAATCACTACAGTTCAATTAGCGATTGACTACATCAACGCACACAACGCGTAATTCATTAAAGACCCTAGCAAATATGGGTAACAAATTTGCTGGGGTCTTTCAACGCACTTAAAGGCTGTTTATCTTTCAAGCGATTTGCCTTATCGAACAGTCTTGAAAGATAAGCGGCTTTTTTCATTGTGTGCATGAGTTTGAATAACTCTAGCAAAATGCAAAACGATTAAAGCGAAACGATGACAAACCGATGCCGTCTGCAGACGGCAATTGCAATTGCAGCGAGATATTATGAGTAAAAGAAGAGTAGTCATTACAGGTTTGGGACAAGTGTCGCCTGTGGGCAATGATATTGCGAGCGCGTGGGCAAACTTATTGGCAGGCAAAAGCGGCATCGACATGATTAGCCGTTTTGACGCTTCAGAGTTAAACAGCCAAATCGCAGGCGAAGTGCGTGATTTTGACATCGGGCAATACATCAGCCCGAAAGAAGCGCGCCGCATGGACGCGTTCATTCATTACGGCATCGCTGCTGCTTTGCAAGCGGTTGCCGATGCGGGTTTGGACGATGTGGCGGATTTGGACAAAGACCGCGTGGGCGTGAACATTGGTTCGGGCATTGGTGGTTTGCCAAGCATTGAAGCGACTGCGAAAACCGTTTTTGAAAGCGGCGCGCGCAAAATCAATCCGTTTTTCATTCCAGGTTCATTGATTAACTTAATCTCTGGTCATGTAACCATTTTGAAAGGCTATCGTGGCCCGAGCTATGGCATGGTTTCGGCGTGTACAACAGGTGCGCACACCATCGGCGATTCAGCGCGTTTGATTCAATACGGCGATGCCGATGTGATGATTGCAGGTGGTGCGGAAGGTGCGGTTTGCACTTTGGGCATGGGCGGTTTCGCGGCGATGAAAGCCTTGTCTACTCGCAATGACGACCCGAAAACCGCTTCACGTCCTTGGGATAAAGGTCGCGATGGTTTCGTGATGGGCGAGGGTGCAGGCATTTTGGTGTTGGAAGAATTGGAACACGCCAAAAAACGCGGTGCAAAAATCTATGCGGAATTGGTGGGTTTTGGCATGAGTTCAGACGCTTATCACATCACCGCCCCGAACACCGAAGGCCCCGCTTTAGCGGTTACGCGTGCTTTGAAAGACGCAGGTTTGAATCCGACTGATGTGGATTATGTGAACGCACACGGCACATCAACGCCCTTGGGCGATGCCAACGAAACCAACGCTTTGAAACTGGCTTTGGGCGAACACGCTTATAAAACAGTCGTTAGCTCAACCAAATCAATGACGGGGCATTTGCTCGGTGCGGCTGGTGGCGTGGAAGCGGTCTACAGCGTGTTGGCATTGCATCATCAGCAAGTGCCACCAACGATTAACATTTTTGAGCAAGACATCGAAGCAGGTTGCGATTTGGATTATTGTCCGAACGTGGCACGCGATGTGAAGATGAATGTTGCCATTTCCAACTCGTTTGGTTTTGGTGGCACAAACGGCACTTTGGTGTTCAAGAAGTTTGAATAATCTGATTTGAAAGATAGCGATGCCGTCTGCAGTTCCTTGTATAGAACACTGCAGACGGCATCGTTTTACCTTCATCGCCAAGTGTGCGAAAATGCCAGCCTAAACAGGTTCAATATTAAATTCATTAAGAAAGAATCATCATGAACATCACCGTTATCGGCGCAGGTGCTTGGGGTACGGCACTTGCCATTCATTTTGCATTACACGGCAACAAAGTTTCGATGTGGGCGCGCAATCTCGAGCAACTGGCGGCAATGCAAGCCGAACGCGAAAACAAACGTTATTTCGCAGGTTTCACTTTGCCCGACAATTTAACTGCCCACACCGATTTGGGCGAGGCGTTGAAAGACAGCGAGCTGGTGTTGGTGGTTACTTCGGTAGCAGGTTTGCGCGACAGTGTGGAATTGCTCAAACAACACAACGCCGCCCATTTGCCCGTTTTAACCGCGTGCAAAGGTTTTGAGTTGGACACAGGTTTGCTCACTTTCCAAGTGGTGAAAGAAGTGTTGCCTGACAACGACAAAATCGGCGTGTTGTCTGGCCCAAGTTTTGCCCAAGAGTTGGCGAAACAATTGCCGTGCGCTGTGGTGTTGGCATCGGAGAATGAAGTGTGGATTAACGATTTGGTGCAACGTTTGAACACGCCGATTTTGCGTTTGTACGCGAATACCGATGTCATCGGCGTGGCGGTTGGCGGCGCAGTGAAAAACGTGATGGCGATTGCCACAGGTTTATCAGACGGTTTGGAATACGGCTTAAACGCACGCGCGGCTTTGGTTACACGCGGTTTGGCGGAAATTACGCGTTTGGCAACCGCAATGGGTGCGCAACCGAAAACCATGATGGGTTTGGCGGGTATGGGCGACTTGATTTTGACTTGTACAGGAGCATTGTCGCGTAACCGCAAAGTCGGTTTGGGTTTGGCTTCGGGCAAACCTTTGCATCAGGTTTTAACCGAAATCGGTCATGTTGCCGAGGGTGTGCCAACCATTGATGAAGTCTACGAAGCCGCTTGCCGCTACCAAATCGATATGCCGATTACCCAAGTTTTGTATCAGTTGGTACGTAACGAATTGAGCGCACACGATGTTGCCGAACGCTTGATGTTGCGTGAAGCTAAAGCCGAGTAGAAGCCATGCCGTCTGCGTTTGAAACACAAGTGCAGACGGCATCAGCATAGGAAATCATATGGATAGCGTGTTAGAAAAACTGGAGCAAAATGTTTTTCAGCTCACCCAAAAATACGAAACCTTATTGAGCGAAAAACAGCAATGGCAGGCGGAAATTCAGCGTTTGCTCAATGAACAAGCCGAAAAAGAAGCGCAACACCAAGCCGCGGTAGACGAATTGAGTGAGGCATTGTTAGTGCAAGTGGGCAAACTGAAAAACGATTTGCAAGACAAAATCAGCCAGCTGACGAAAGAAAACCAAGCCTATCGTCAATATTTAAGCACACAAAATCAGCAAGTTGATGAATTGTTGAAACAATTCTCAAATGAACAACAGGAAAACACAGATGAGTAGCGAACAGGTTCAGATTCAGCTTTTGCATCATCAGTTTAAACTGGGCGTGAAAAGCGAAGAGAAAGCCGCTTTGTTGCGAGGAGGTGCGTTGTTGCAACAAAAAGCGCAAGCCATACGCGATAACAGTCAAATCATCGACAGCGAAAAAATCATCGCCATGGCGGCTTTGAGCGTGATAGGTGATTTGCTGAAAACCCCGATTGATGGGCAAGAAGGTTTGGCAATCGGCGAAATTGAGCGTAGAATAGGCGACATGGTGAATGCCTGCGAAAAAGCCTTGAGCAAAAACGCTTGAAGCGTGGCATTACCATTCGATTACAAAACTCCTTTTTCCCTGCGGTGTTCGCGAAGGCATACATTCCTTTGAACCAATAAGTTCGCTTTAGGTTGCTGGGAGTTGCAGTGGGCGTGAGCGTTCTTATTTGAATGCACCCGAAACTGTCCGAGGCGACCGCCTTGTTTGACAAGGTTCAAGCGGATTGAGCCGAAACGGCACGGTGGGGAAACCCCTTAACAAAGCACGGTTTGAGCCGTGCTTTTGTTTTCATGTGCGATTTGAATACGCAAAAATACCACACATTCAATCGCCCAAGCGTAAAAAGCCAGCTGCAGACGGCAAATGGCATTGACAGCAAGACGATAAATCACTAAAATCCACAACTTTCTATATATTTGTTTGGATTACTCCTTATGAAAACCTTTTCAGCTAAACCACATGAGGTTAAGCGCGAATGGTATGTAATTGACGCAGAAGATAAAGTTTTGGGTCGCGTTGCAGCCGAAGTTGCTAGCCGCTTGCGTGGTAAACACAAACCAGAATACACGCCACACGTTGACATTGGCGATTACATCATCGTAATTAACGCAGACAAATTGCGTGTTACTGGTGCAAAATTTGAAGACAAAAAATACTTCCGTCACTCTGGCTACCCAGGTGGTATCTATGAGCGTACTTTCCGTGAAATGCAAGAACAATTCCCAGGTCGTGCATTAGAAAAAGCGGTTAAAGGTATGTTGCCAAAAGGTCCTTTGGGCTATGCCATGATTAAAAAACTGAAAGTGTACGCTGGTGCTGAACACCAACACGCAGCGCAACAACCTAAAGTTTTGGAATTGAAATAAGGACACGATTAAATGAACGGTAAATATTACTACGGCACAGGCCGCCGCAAAAGTTCAGTGGCTCGTGTATTCTTGCAAAAAGGTACTGGTCAAATCATCGTAAACGGTCGTCCAGTTGATGAGTTTTTCGCTCGTGAAACCAGCCGCATGGTGGTGCGTCAGCCTTTGGTTTTGACTGAAAACGCTGAATCATTTGACATCAAAGTAAACGTGATTGGTGGTGGCGAAACTGGTCAATCTGGCGCGATTCGTCATGGCATCACTCGTGCTTTGATTGATTTTGATGCAGCTTTGAAACCAGCTTTGTCTAACGCAGGTTTTGTTACTCGTGATGCTCGTGAAGTTGAACGTAAAAAACCAGGTTTGCGCAAAGCACGTCGTGCAAAACAATTCTCAAAACGTTAATTTTGCGTTTTGTCTTATTCAAAAAGCTCTGCTTTATGCAGGGCTTTTTTTATTGCCGCAACATTTTGAGTTGCAGACGGCATCGTGTTCCGCGTTTGAGCTTTACAAAACTTTGGCAAATTTGACAAGCAAGGGACGATTGCTGTGTTATCCTTGCGTTTTGTTAAAGTATGAATAAAGGATAGAACATGGGTTGGTTAGCAACAATTGTGGTGGGCTTTATTGTTGGCGTGTTGGCAAAATTATTGCACCCAGGTAAAGACGATTTGGGCTTCATCATGACGACTTTGCTGGGCATTGGCGGCTCGTTGTTGGCGGGTTTTGTTGGTCAATCTTTGGGCTGGTATCAGGTCGGTCAGCCTGCTGGTTGGATTGCTTCAACGATTTTCGCGGTGATTATTTTGATTATTTACACGCGTTTCATTAAGAAATAAAGAATAGCAAAAGCAGGCGAAGGTCTGCTTTTTATTTTTGAGTGGCACAAATGAAAAAATTTTCTTTGCGTTCGGCGATAACTTTTGTTTTGCAGACGGCATTGCTGTTGTTTTTGGTCAGCACTGCTTTGGACTGGGTGCGTAAACCGAATGCTGAGGCAACTTTGGCAAACAGCGAGGCGCTGGCGGCACAATTGCGTCATCCACAAATGAGTCAGTTTGCGGGGCAAGAAGCATCGGTTTTGTATTTTTGGGCGACTTGGTGCGGCGTGTGTCGGCACACTTCGCCAACTATAGAACAACTGCGCAGCGATGGCGTGCCAGTGTTGGCGGTGGCTTTGCAGTCGGGCGATGAGGCAAACGTGGCAAACTATTTGCGTGAACACGGTTTGGGTTTTGCCAATGTCAACGATGAAAGCGGCGAGCTGGCGCGACAATGGGGCGTTCAGGTTACGCCGACCATCATCATTTTGAAAAACGGCGAAATCGTGCATCACACCACTGGTTTGAGTTCGTATTACGGTTTGCGTGCACGTTTGTGGTGGGCGAATTTGTGGGCGTGAAGCCGATTGAAATTGTGATGATGAATTGAGACAAAAAACTGCAGGCGGCACAGAAAATCATTTGATGCCGTCTGCAGTTTTTCAAATCATTGATTTAATTTTGATTTGTTTCTTTTCATGCTTTATGTTGGCGTTCACCCAAGATGCTGAACGCCAACATTCGGCATCAAGCCAAAGGTGCGAGCAATTTGGCGAAGGCTTCTTCAAATTGGGTTAAGCCATCGTCTTGCAAGCGTTTTGCCAACACTTCCACATCAATGCCTAAGTCGGCGATTTCGCGTAACACGGCTTGGGCTTGGTCGGCGTTTTCGCTCAAGGTTAAACGCGCTGTGCCGTGGTCGATAAAGGCTTTGAGTGTGGCATCGGGAACGGTATTGACGGTGTATTCGCCGATTAAGCTGTCCACATACAAAGTGTCGGGATAAGCTGGGTTTTTCACGCCCGTTGATGCCCACAATAATTGCACGCGGTTTGCGCCTTTGGCTGCTAATTCAGCAAATTCACTGCTGGCGAAGAAGGTTTGCCAATCTTGATACGCCGCTTTTGCCAAAGCGATGGCGGCTTTGCCTTGCAAGTGTGCGGGCAAAGTGGCATCCAATGCGCTGTCTACGCGCGAAATGAAGAAACTGGCAACGACTTGAATGTGGCGTACGTCCAAACCTGCTGCCACGCGTTTGGTGATGCCGCGAACATAAGCGGCATGGGCTTTTAAGGTTTGTTCACGCGAAAAGAGCAAGGTTAAATTGATGCTCAAACCAGCGGCAACCAACTCTTCCAAAGCGGCAACGCCTGCGTCTGTGGTTGGCACTTTAATCATCACGTTTGGGCGATTGATGGCGGCGTGTAAGCGTTTGGCTTCGGCGACTGTGCCGTCTGCATCGTGGCACAAATCGGGGGCAACTTCCAAGCTCACAAAACCTGTTTTGCCGCCGCTTTGTTCAAATTCGGCGCGGCACACATCACAAGCGGCTTGCACATCGGCAATCGCCAAAGTTTCGTAAATTTCTTTTGGGGCAAGGTTTTTCGCTTTTAAATCGGCGATTTCTTGAGTGTACAAAGCATCGCTGGCAAAGGCTTTTTGGAAAATCGCTGGGTTAGAGGTTACGCCGCACACGCCTTGTGCCAACATATCAGCCAACTCGCCGCTTTGAACGAGCGAACGCGATAAATTGTCTAACCAAATTTGTTGTCCAAGCGCTTTTACGTCCGATAAAATAGTCATTTTTTAGTCCTTTGATGTGTCATAATGTGAAGCAGAGCGAACTGCAGACCCATGCGACTGCGCGCAGGGCAAGTGCGGCAGCTGTCGCCGCGGAACGAAAAACACGAATGCTAACCCGAAAAGTGGGTTTTGGATAGGCTGGCAAGCGGCGAGAAACGGTATCTTTACTTTCTTTTTCGCCAAAATAGTGAAAATAAATCATCAAAGCAGGAAATCATAAAGGGAAACAAATGGCACAACCTTATTTAACGTGGGCACGTGAAGTGTTGCAGATTGAAGCGACGAGTTTGCAAGAAATTGCCGCCAACTTGGGCGAAGATTTTGTGGCGGCGGCGGATTGTTTACTGCAGACGGCAGGGCGCGTGGTGGTAATGGGTATGGGCAAATCGGGACACATCGGACGCAAATGGGCAGCGACTTTGGCATCGACTGGCACGCCCGCGTTTTTCGTGCATCCAGCCGAAGCAGCGCACGGCGATTTGGGCATGATTGTGGACGGCGATGTGGTGGTGGCGATTTCCAACTCGGGCGAGAGCGATGAAATTTCCATGATTATTCCTGCGCTCAAACGCAAAAACATCACGCTGATTTGCATCACCGCCAAACCCGAATCGACCATGGCACGCCATGCCGACATCCACATCACCGCCGCCGTGTCGCAAGAAGCCTGTCCGCTGGGTTTAGCGCCCACTTCCAGCACCACTGCTGTGTTGGCTTTGGGCGACGCGTTGGCGGTGGTTTTGCTCAAAGCACGCGAATTCACCTCTGAAGATTTCGCCCTCAGTCACCCAGCTGGTAGTTTGGGCAAACGCTTGCTTTTACGCGTGGCTGACATCATGCACACAGGCGATGCCTTGCCCTTTGTGTTCAGCGGCACTTTGCTCAAAGAAGCGGTGGTGCGCATGAGCGAAAAAGGTTTGGGGATGTTGGCGGTAACGAGTGCAGACGGCAAACTGCTGGGCGTATTGACCGATGGCGACTTGCGCCGCTTGTTTCAGCAACGTGATAACTTCGCTGGTTTGACGGTGGACGACATCATGTTCCGCCAACCGAAAAGCATTGCTGCCGACAAGTTGGCGACTGAAGCCGTGAAGTTTATGCAACAAAACAGCATCAACGGTTTGCTGGTGTGCGATGAAAACGGACGCTTGCAAGGCGCACTGAATATGCACGACTTATTGCGGGCGCGGATTGTCTGAATGCTAAATCAGGCAAAATCGAGCATTGTTGGCAACAGAAAACGCGCGCCGTGTTAGAATGCCAAACTTTTCGGCAAAGATGCCGCACTTGCCCTGCGCGTAGTCGCATGGGTCTGCAGTTTGGCTGTGAACAAAAAACAACAGAGAAAAACATGAGAACCTTTTCAGCAGAAGTATTGCAACGTGCCAAGCAGGTGCGTTTATTGATTATGGACGTGGACGGCGTGCTGACCGATGGACACATTTACATTCGCGACAATGGCGAAGAAATCAAATCGTTTCACACGCTGGACGGACACGGTTTGAAAATGCTGCAAGCGACTGGAGTGCAGACGGCAATCATCACAGGACGTGACGCGCCGTCTGTCGGTTTGCGCGTCAAACAACTCGGCATCAATCATTATTTCAAAGGCATACACGACAAAAAAGCGGCGTATGCCCAGTTGCGTGAACTCGCGGGCGTGGCGGAAGATGAATGTGCTTTCATCGGCGATGATGTGGTGGATTTGCCTGTGATGGTGCGTTGCGGTTTGCCTGTTGCCGTGCCACAAGCGCACTGGTTTACTTTGCAACACGCGGCGTACATCACTGAAAAACCTGCGGGCAAAGGCGCGGTGCGTGAGTTATGCGATTTGATTATGCAAGCACAAGGCACGTTGCAGACGGCATTAAACGAATACATTAAGTAAAAAAATAAAACGAAAATCAAGGAAAGCATCAAGTGCGTTTGGGCGACATGGTTTGCGTTCGCCAAACGATTGATGAAAGACAATGGTATGAATAAATGGCGTTTTGCGTGGTTGTTTCCCGTGGCTTTGGCGGTGTTGCTTGGCGGTTTGAGCGCGTGGCTGGAAACGATTAGCGATGTGAAAATTGAAGAAGTCGCGCTCAATCCCAATGAGCCACAATATGCGATGGTTGGCTTGGCGGGCAAGCGTTTTGCTGCAGACGGCAGTTTGCAAGAAAACCTGCGTGCGGAAAGCGCGTGGCAATTACCCAACAGCAAAGAAGTGGTGTTGGAGCAGCCGCGTTTGGACGTGTTCAAAACAGGTGCGCTTGTTTATGATGTCAAAAGTGCACAGGCAACTTACGACACCAACACGCGCGAAGTGGCGTTTGTGCAACAAGTGGTTTTGAACAAAGCTGCAGACGGCAATCAGCCTGCTGGCGAAGTGAAAACCGAGCGTTTGCTGGTTAATTCGCGTGAGCAAAGCGCGAAGAGCGATGAAACCGTTTATTTTCGTTATGGACAATCACACGGAAGCGCGCAAGGCTTTCGTTATCAACATCAACAAGGGCTGCTGATTTTCCCAGCCAAAGTGAAAGCAACGATTTATGACCCCAAAAATCCTTCTTAAAACCGCCATCGCCGCGAGTGTATTGAGTGCCAGTTTTGCCAGCCAAACCGCTTTTGCGCTGGCGAGCGACCGCAATCAGCCGATTGAAATTGAAGCCGACCAAGCGCAGTTAGACCAAAAAAATCAAACCACAGGTTTTAGCGGCAATGTGATTGTGAAGCAAGGCAGTTTGCACATTCGTGCCGATGCGGTGAACGTGGCACGCGATGGCGCAGGACAGCAAACGATAGTCGCAACAGGCAAACCTGTGCGTTTTGCCCAAACTTTAGACGGCAATAAAGGCACGGTAAACGGCGAAGCAAACCGCGTGGATTATTCGTCGGCGAGCAATGTGGTGAAACTCACGGGCAATGCGAAAGTTACGCGCGGCGGCGACAAAGCCGAAGGCGCGGTGATTACTTATAACACGCGCACCGAAGTTTATACCGTGAACGGCGGCAAGAGTGCAGACGGCAAAAGCTCACGCCGCGTCAGCATCGTGATTCAGCCAACTGCGAAAAAATAAGTTTTGAACAGCTAAAGATGCCGTCTGCAGTTTAGCGAACACTGCAGACGGCACATTCAGCCCAAAATACGGAAAAACCATGAATAAAAGCAGCCATTTGCGTGTGCAAAGTTTGCAAAAAAGTTTCAAAAAACGCCAAGTCGTGAAAGACTTTTCGCTGGACATCAAAAGCGGCGAAGTGGTGGGTTTGCTTGGGCCAAACGGTGCGGGCAAAACCACCAGTTTTTACATGATAGTTGGTTTGATTGCCGCCGATGCGGGCAGCATTGAGTTGGACGGACAAGAATTGCGTCATATGCCGATACACGAACGCGCGCGTTTGGGCGTGGGCTATTTGCCGCAAGAAGCGTCGATTTTCCGCAAAATGACGGTGGAACAAAACATACGCGCCATTTTGGAAATCAGCTTGAAAGACAAAGCCGAAATTGAACAGCAACTGGATAAACTGCTTGCCGATTTAAACATCGAACGCCTGCGCCATAGCCCCGCGCCTGCTTTGTCGGGCGGCGAGCGTCGTCGCGTAGAAATCGCTCGCGTGTTGGCGATGCAACCGCGTTTTATTTTGTTGGATGAACCGTTTGCAGGCGTAGACCCGATTGCCGTGATTGATATTCAGCGCATCATTGAGTTTTTAAAACAACGCGGCATCGGCGTGTTGATTACCGACCACAACGTCCGCGAAACCTTACGCATTTGCGACCGCGGTTTTATCATCAGCGACGGGCAAGTGCTGGCAACGGGTACGCCCGATGAGCTGGTAAACAACGAACAAGTGCGTGCGGTTTATTTGGGTGAAAACTTCAATTTTTAAGGCACGCCCATGAGTCGCTTGTCTGCCCAACTCAATCTCAAACAAACGCAGCAGCTTAATCAAAGCCTGCAACAGGCTTTGCGTGTTTTGCAAATGTCGGCGATTGAGTTGGAAAGCGAAGTGAGCGACTGGCTTGCCGACAATCCCTTGCTCGAGCGTGTGGCAAACGAAAACCACGAGCATGAATGGCAACACAATCAGCGCATTCGTGAACAAAATTATGCGGCACGCAGCGCAGGTGGCGACGAAGCCGAAGACATTTGGGCAACCATCGCCGACTCGGGCGACTTCAAAACCTTTTTGCATCAGCAAGTTTGCGAACATCCTTTAAACGCAAAGCTGGCACAACAAGTTCATGTTCTGATTGATTTTTTAGACGACAAAGGCTATTTGCCCGATGATTTGTCTACTGTGTTGGAACACACACCGCTGTCTTGGCAATTAGACGAAGAGGCGTTGCAGACGGCATTAGACGCTTTGCAGCAGTTTGAACCAGCAGGCGTGGGCGCGAGCGATGTGCAAGAATCCTTGTTATTGCAATTGAGCCGCTTGCCTGCTTCCGAAACGCGTCAGTGTGCCGCCAAAATCGTTGCCCATCAATTTCATCAATTCAAACACAATAAACATCAACAGCTTACACGCTTAATCAACGTTTTGCCCGAATATTCGGCAGAATGTATCGCCGAGTCTTTGGCCTTAATCGCCAACCTAAACCCTTATCCTGCTTACGGTTTTGCCGAACCTGAACCTTTAGAACACATTGCGCCCGATGTGTGGGTGTTTGAACAGCAAGGCGTTTGGCAAGTGAGCAGCAATCCTGCGGCACAAGTGCAAATTGAATTGAACAGCGAACTCAAACAAGCATTTGATGAATTTGGCATGGACGCAACTTGGCGTGAACGTTTACAAGACGCGCGTCAAAAAATCGATTTTCTGCAACAACGCCAAAACACAGTTTTGCGTTTGGTGCAATACATCGTTCAAAAACAAGAAGATTTTTTCTGGTTTGGCGAAACCGCCTTGCAACCTTTGCTGATGAAACAAGCCGCCAGCGATTTGGATTTGGCGGAAAGCACGATTTCGCGTGCGGCAAATCAAAAATATTTGGCTTGCCCTCGCGGCGTGTTTGCATTACGATATTTCTTCATTCAAGCCGTGTCGGCACAAGACGGACAAGACGGCATCAGCCAACAAGCCGCTTTGGCTTTGTTGCAAAGTTTGATTGAATGTGAAAACAAAATAAAACCTTTATCCGACCAAGCGCTGGTAGACGCGTTAGCCAAACAAGGCATTAACATCGCCAGACGAACGGTCGCCAAATACCGAGAAATGTTGCATATTCCCGCTGCCAGCCAGCGCAAGAATAGATGATTGAACGGCTGTTTGATGGTCAAGCGGCTTTTAACCCAAGGAGTAGAAACATGAACGTAAAAATTACAGGTTTGCATTTTGACGTGAGCGATGCGATTAAGCAGCACATCAACGACAAATTGGCGCGAATCAATCGCCATGCAGCGAATGTGATTTCGGTGGCGATTACTTTGTCGGTGAACAAACCGAAACACAAAGCCGAAGCCAACGTGCATTTATCGGGCAAAGATGTTCATGTGGAAACGGAAGAAGCGGATATGTATGCCGCGATTGATGTGTTGATGGACAAATTAGATCGCGCGCTGATTAAACACAAGGAAAAAAGTGGCGAAGTTCGCGCTTAATGCTTGTTTTTAAAGAGGCTTTAAACGCGGTTTGAAAACTAAACATCATACGATGCCGTCTGCATTTGAAAACAGTTCCTATGATTTTGTTAAAGGAACTTCTTTCAGTCGCAGACGGCATCGATGTTTTTGGCTTAACTTGGCAAACATCATGACGCATAAAAACTTTTACCCCGAAACAAGTTCGGGGCAAAAGCGGTTCGGTTTTGAGTATGAGAGAAAAAAGGAAGGAATCTTTTCTATAAGCACTCCGTATCGGCTATGAAAAAGGGATAATCAGGTGTTTAATGGCATCAGCATGAAACCTTTGCAAAACCGCTATTTTGCGAACATTCATTTTTCGCGTTGCTTTGTTCAAACCTTTGCTTGTTTGGCTGTGCCGACATTTTGTTCAAAGCCATTGCTTCAATCACGCTTCAATCGGGGCTTTGCAAAGGTTTCATGCTGATGGGTGCATTATACGAAAATAATAATAATTATCAATAAAAAATAATCGCAAAATCAGAAATATTTTCTATCTTATTGTTTTATATAAACATAAAAATTTTATTCGCCTTTGATTTAGGCGATAGAGTGCTGCTATTGTGGTTTTGGTGTGGCTTAAAAATGCGTATAATTCGCATCGTTTTGAAAAGAAAAAATCAATATGCAAAATAATCAAGAGTTGGTTTGCCGCGATTTGTTGGCGGCAAACGCGATTTCGCCCGAAGATTTGGTGAAATGCCTTGGCATCATCGGCACGCATCATGTGGATTATGCCGATATTTATTGCCAACGCACGGCGTTTGAAAGCTGGCATTTGGAAGAGGGCATGGTCAAATCAGGCAGTTTTCAGATTGACCAAGGTGTTGGCGTGCGTGCGGTGTCGGGCGAAAAAACGGCATTTGCGTATGCCGATAGCTTGGATTTGGCGAGCATTCAGCGTTCGGCACAAACGGTGCGCGTCATCGGCGAGGCGGGTAAAACCGTGAATGTGTCTGCGCCCAAACTGCAGACGGCAAAACGGGTACACGGCAATGCGAACCCGATTAACAGCTTGGATTCGGCGGCGAAAGTGGCGCTGTTGCACAAAGTGGAAGCGCTGGCTAAAGCGGCTGACCCACGAATTGTGCAAGTGATGGCGGGTTTGACTTGCGAATACGATTTGATTTATGTGGCGCGTTTGGACGGCAAACACGCGGCGGATGTGCGTCCGCTGGTGCGTTTGAGTGTGAGCGTGATTGCCAAGCATGGCGACAGACGCGAAATGGGCAGCGCTGGCGGCGGCGGTCGTTTTGATTTGGCGTATTTTGATGAAGTTTTGTTGCAAGACTATGTGCAGACGGCAGTGAAACAGGCATTGATTAACTTGGAAGCGCGTCCTGCGCCTGCTGGTGTGATGCCTGTGGTCTTGGGTTGCGGCTGGCCAGGCGTGTTGCTGCATGAAGCGGTGGGACACGGTTTGGAGGGCGATTTCAACCGCAAACAAACCAGCGTGTTCAGCGGCAAAATCGGCGAACGAGTGGCGGCAAAAGGCGTTACCGTGGTGGACCAAGGCGATATTGAAAACCGTCGTGGTTCGCTGAACATAGACGATGAAGGCAATCCAACGGGGCGCAAAGTATTGATTGAAGACGGTATTTTGGTTGGCTATTTGCAAGACGAAGTCAATGCCCGTTTGATGGGCGACAGCGTTACGGGCAACGGCAGACGCGAAAGCTACGCGGCAACCGTGATGCCACGCATGACCAACACTTTCATGGAAAATGGCGATTATCCACCCGAAGAAATCATCGCCTCTTTGGACAAAGGCATTTACGCGGTGAATTTTGGCGGCGGACAAGTGGACATCACCAGCGGCAAATTCGTGTTCAGTGCCTCGGAAGCGTGGTGGGTGGAAAAAGGCAAATTACAGTATCCCGTCAAAGGCGCAACGATTATCGGCAACGG
>JAUNMN010000058.1 GCA_030531795.1 Neisseria sp. | reverse complement strand
AACACTTAAACAAAACCTTTGGCGATTTTCGCGCTTTGTCCAACATCAATTTAAGCGTGCCAACAGGCAAACTCACCTCTTTGCTTGGGCCGTCGGGTTGTGGCAAAACCACTTTGCTGCGCATCATCGCAGGTTTGGAAAATGCCGACAGCGGCAAAATCTTCTTTGATGAACATGATGTTAGCGATTTGCACGTTCGCGAACGCAAAGTCGGTTTCGTGTTCCAACACTACGCGCTGTTTCGCCACATGAATGTGTTTGACAACATCGCTTTTGGTTTGACCGTGCTGCCGCGTGCCGAGCGTCCGAGCAAAGCCGAAATTGCCGCGAAAGTGAATGAATTGCTGGATTTGATTCAGTTGCCCAAACTTGCCAAAGCCTATCCACATCAGCTTTCGGGCGGACAGCGTCAGCGTGTGGCACTGGCGCGTGCTTTGGCGGTGCAACCCAAACTTTTGTTGTTGGACGAACCGTTTGGCGCGTTGGATGCGAAAGTGCGCAAAGAATTGCGAACGTGGTTGCGCGACATTCATCACGAACTCAACATCACCAGCGTTTTGGTAACGCACGACCAAGAAGAAGCACTGGAAGTGTCTGATGAAATTGTGGTGATGAATCACGGCAAAATAGAGCAAATCGGCAATGCCGACACGCTTTATCGTCAGCCGAACAATGCTTTTGTAACCGAATTTTTGGGCGAAACCGATGTGTTTGAAGGCAGAATCGAACGCGGCGCGTGGCATTATCAACACTACGTTTGGCAATTACCAGCTAACAAACATTTACCGAATCAGCACGCGCTGGGCTATGTGCGACCACACGAATGGCAAATCAACGCCGAAACGCCGATGTTGCACGCGCGGATTCAAAAAATCCACATTTCGGGTGCACTCACCCATTTAATTTTACAAATCAACGATAGCGAAAAACTGATACACGCCGATTTTGCCAGCACTGAAGCTGCTCAAATGCAGTTAACGGTAGGCGCACAACTCGCCCTTGCCCCCAAACAAATCTATGTTTTTGGGCAAAATGAGTTGTTGGATTATGCGATTTAAATAAACACACCGCGATGCCGTCTGCAGCCTGATTTGCAGACGGCATCGTTTTGTTTTTTCTATTCCTATTTTAAGCAAAGTGGTTTATGATGTGCGAACTTTGCAACTCCAAATTGCAAGCTCGTTTGACAAGAAAAAACTACCCAAAAGGAACAAGAGATGTTAGAAGCCTATCGCAAAGCCGCGGCAGAACGCGAAGCTCTGGGCATTCCCGCCCTTCCCTTAACGGCGCAACAAACCGCCGACCTCGCAGAATTATTGAAAAATCCGCCAGCTGGCGAAGACGAATTTTTGCTGGACTTGTTGGCAAACCGCATTCCAGCAGGCGTGGACGATGCCGCAAAAGTGAAAGCATCGTTTTTGGCAGCCGTTGCAGACGGCAGCGTCGCCAGTCCGCTCGTTTCTCCTGAATACGCCACCGAATTATTAGGCACGATGTTGGGCGGCTACAATATTCATCCTTTGATTGAATTGCTCGACAACGAAAAACTCGCGGCCATCGCTGCAGACGGCTTAAAACACACTTTATTGATGTTTGACTCTTTCCACGATGTGAAAGAAAAAGCCGACAAAGGCAACCCTCACGCTAAAGCGGTTTTGGAATCTTGGGCAGCAGCCGAATGGTTCACCAGCCGCGAAGCCGTGCCAGAAAAAATCACTGTAACCGTGTTTAAAGTAGACGGCGAAACCAACACCGACGATTTGTCGCCTGCTCCTGACGCATGGTCGCGCCCAGACATTCCATTGCACGCTTTAGCGATGTTGAAAAACCCACGTGACGGCATCGTTCCTGACAAAGCAGGCGAAATCGGCCCGATTAAATTGTTGGAAGAACTCAATCAAAAAGGCTACCCTGTTGCTTATGTGGGCGACGTGGTTGGCACAGGTTCTTCACGCAAATCAGCAACCAATTCGGTGATTTGGCACACAGGCAAAGACATTCCATTCGTGCCAAACAAACGTTTTGGCGGCGTGTGCTTGGGCGGCAAAATCGCACCGATTTTCTTCAATACTCAAGAAGACTCTGGTGCATTACCGATTGAAGTGGACGTGTCGCAACTGAAAATGGGCGATGTGGTCGACATTTTCCCATACGAAGGCAAAATCGTTAAAGACGGCGCAACCATCGCCGAATTTGAATTGAAATCACAAGTTTTGTTAGACGAAGTTCAAGCTGGCGGTCGCATTAACTTGATTATCGGTCGCGGTTTAACCGCCAAAGCGCGCGAAGCCTTAGGCTTACCTGCTTCCGACAAATTCCGTTTGCCACAAGCCCCAGCCGAAAGCAACGCTGGCTTCTCTTTGGCACAAAAAATGGTCGGTCGCGCTTGCGGTTTGCCAGAAGGTCAAGGCGTACGTCCAGGCACTTACTGCGAGCCACGCATGACCACAGTCGGCTCACAAGACACCACAGGTCCGATGACACGCGATGAATTGAAAGACTTAGCGTGTTTGGGTTTCTCTGCCGATTTGGTGATGCAATCGTTCTGCCACACCGCAGCTTACCCAAAACCTGTAGACGTGAAAACCCACAAAGAATTGCCTGAGTTCATTTCTACTCGTGGTGGCGTGTCTTTGCGCCCTGGCGACGGCGTGATTCACTCATGGTTGAACCGCTTGCTGATGCCTGACACAGTCGGCACAGGCGGCGACTCGCACACTCGTTTCCCAATCGGCATCTCTTTCCCAGCAGGTTCGGGTTTGGTGGCGTTTGCAGCGGCAACAGGCGTGATGCCTTTGGACATGCCTGAATCGGTGTTGGTGCGTTTCAGCGGCACTTTGCAAGCAGGCGTAACCTTGCGCGATTTGGTGAACGCGATTCCTTTGTATGCGATTAAACAAGGTTTGCTGACGGTTGCCAAAGCAGGTAAGAAAAACATTTTCTCAGGTCGCATCTTGGAAATCGAAGGTTTGCCTGATTTGAAAGTGGAACAAGCGTTTGAATTGACCGATGCTTCGGCAGAGCGTTCAGCCGCGGGTTGCACCGTGAAATTGAACAAAGAGCCGATTATCGAATACATGACTTCAAACATCGTGTTAATGAAAAACATGATTGCAGACGGCTACGCAGACGCGCGCACTTTGGAACGCCGCATCAAAGCCATGGAAGCATGGTTGGCGAATCCGCAATTGTTGGAAGCGGACGCAGACGCAGAATACGCTGCCATCATCGACATCAATATGGACGACATCAAAGAGCCAATCATCGCTTGCCCTAACGACCCTGATGACGTGTGCTTCATGTCGGAAAAATCAGGCACGGCGATTGACGAAGTGTTCATCGGTTCGTGCATGACCAATATCGGTCACTTCCGTGCCGCATCTAAATTGTTGGAAGGCAAAGGCGAAGCGCCTGTGCGCTTGTGGATTGCACCGCCAACCAAAATGGACGCGAAACAGTTGTCAGACGAAGGACACTACGGCGTGTTGGGGCGTGCAGGTGCACGCATGGAAATGCCAGGTTGTTCATTGTGTATGGGCAACCAAGCACAAGTTCGCGAAGGTGCAACCGTGATGTCTACATCAACGCGTAACTTCCCGAACCGCTTGGGCAAAAACACCAATGTGTTCTTGGGTTCAGCAGAGTTGGCGGCGATTTGTTCAAAACTGGGCAAAATCCCAACCGTTGAAGAATACCAAGCCAACATCGGCATCATCAATGAGCAAGGCGACGAAATTTATCGTTACATGAATTTCAATGAAATCGCCGAATACAATGATGTGGCAAAC
>JAUNMN010000057.1 GCA_030531795.1 Neisseria sp. | reverse complement strand
GCCAAACCGTTTAGCGAAGTTTTATTGATGGGTTTAGCACCCGATGGCGGTTTGATGTTGCCCGAAAGCTATCCACAAATCGATGAAACCACGCTGCATCAGTGGCGCGAATTAAGCTATCCCGAGTTGGCGTTTGCGATTATGAGCTTGTTTGTGAAAGACATTCCAGCCGAAGATTTGCGCGACATCATCAACCGCACTTACACGCAAGAAACCTTTGGCACAGCAGCCATCACGCCCGTTCGCACCCTTGCAGACGGCATCAAAATTCAAGCGCTTTCAAACGGCCCGACTTTGGCGTTTAAAGACATGGCGATGCAATTTTTGGGCAACGCGTTTGAATATGTGTTGGCAAAACAAGGTAAAACGCTGAATATTGTGGGTGCAACCAGTGGCGACACAGGTTCAGCCGCCGAATACGCTTTACGCGGCAAGGCGGGCGTGAACGTGTTCATGATGTCGCCAAATGGCAAAATGAGCGAATTTCAGCGCGCCCAAATGTTCAGCTTGCAAGATGCAAACATTCACAACATCGCAATTGAAGGCATGTTTGACGATTGCCAAGACATCGTCAAAGCGGTGCAAAACGATGCCGAGTTCAAAGAAAAATACCAAATCGGCACAGTCAACTCGATTAACTGGGGTCGCGTTCTGGCGCAAATCGTTTACTATTTCGCAGGCTATTTTGCGGCAACCAGCACCAACGAAGAAAAAGTCAGCTTTTGCGTGCCAAGCGGCAATTTTGGCAATGTTTGCGCGGGACACATCGCCAAACAAATGGGTTTGCCGATTCATCGTTTGATTGTGGCAACCAACGAAAACGACGTGTTAGACCAGTTTTTCAGCACAGGCGAATACCGCCCGCGCACAGGCGCGAACACTTATGTAACGTCTAGCCCGTCTATGGACATTTCTAAAGCATCGAATTTTGAACGTTTTGTGTTTGATTTGTGCGAGCGAAACGGTGAAACCGTGCAAAACTTGTGGGCAAAAGTGAACACGGGCGAAGGTTTTGATTTGAGCGAGGAATTGACGATTATTCGCGAGCGTTACGGCTTTGTGTCGGGCAAATCGACCCACGCCGACCGTTTGGCTATCATCAAATCGGTTTACCAACAAGACGGCGAACTGCTCGATCCACACACTGCAGACGGCATCAAAGTCGCACGCGAAGTGCGTGAAGCAGGCGAAACCATTGTGTGTTTGGAAACCGCATTAGCTGCCAAGTTTGCCGAAACCATCCGCGAAGCAGTGGGCGACGTGGCGATTCCGCGTCCTGCGAATTTGAATGGTTTGGAAGACTTGCCGCAAAAAGTGCAAGTGTTGGGCAACGATGCCGAACAAGTGAAAAACCTGATTCGCGCCGCTTTGGCGTAATTCAAAACTGCAGACGGCATGACGAAATTCAAGCGAAATGCCGTCTGCAACTTGGTTTGAATGCCAAGTAAAACCCGACGAACACACCATTTTGACGACTTCAAGCGCAATTGTTTGCCTTGATGTTTTCGCTTACAATCGCCTTTTTTATGTTAAGACCGCGCAATGCAAAACGAACGTCGCTACACCAGTAAGCAACTTTATTCGCGCCTTTGGGGCTACCTCAAAGACTACTGGAAAATTTTCATTCTCTCCATCATCGCCATGTTGGTGGTGGCTGGCACTGCGCCTTTGTTTGGCTACTTAATCAAACCTTTGATTAACGAAGGTTTTGTAGAAAAAGAAATGGACAAAATGACATGGTTGCCGCTGGCAATTGTGGGCATTTTCATCATTCGCGGCGTGTTCAATTTCATCAACGAATACACAACCAGCTATTTATCAGGACATTTGGTGCAGCGCATCCGCAACGAAATGTTCCAAAAAATCTTACGTTTACCCGTTGGCTATTTTAACGACAACAGCAGCGGACGTGTTTTGTCGCGCGTATTAAACGACGCAGGACAAATCACCGAAGCAGGTTTTGGCGTGATTACCGTGTTGGCAAAAGACGGCGTGAGCGTTTTGGGCTTGCTCGGTTTGCTTTTGTATTTGGACTGGCGTTTAACGCTGATTACCTTCATCACTTTGCCGATTGTCGGTTTGTGTGTGCGCCTGATTAGTAAGCGTTTACGCGGCTTGTCGCGCCAAAATCAATTGCATTTGGGACAAATGACGCAGATTCTGTCGGAATCTATAGACGGTTCGCGCGTGGTGAAAGTGTATGGCGGACAAAAACATGAAGGCAATCGCTTTGAACGCGTGGCGAAAGAAGTGCGCCGCAATGGCGTGAAACAAACCGCCGCCTCTTCGCTTAATTCGGCGATTACGCAATTATTGATTGCCACGGCTTTGGCGTTTATTTTGTATTTCGCCGCGATGCAAGCGCAAAGCAAAGATTTTAGCGCGGGCGATTTCATGTCGTTTTTGTCGTCTATGCTGATGATGTTTGACCCGATTAAACGCATTACAGGCGTGATGCAGGCTTTGCAACGCGGTTTGGCGGCGGCAGAAAGTGTGTTTGGCTTTTTGGACGAAGGCGAAGAGAAAAACAGCGGTACGATTGTCTTGCCACAAAACACGGGCAATATTGAATTTATTGACATCACTCATCGCTATCCCAACGCTGAACGCAACAGTATCAATCATCTGTCTTTGACCGTGGAACGCGGCAAAGTGGTGGCTTTAGTTGGCGCATCGGGTTGCGGCAAAACGACTTTAGTGAATATGTTGCCACGCTTTTTCAATCCAACTGAAGGCGTGATTAAAATCGCGGGTTTGGACATACGCGAATACACGCTGGAAAGTTTGCGCCGTCAAATGGCTTTGGTGAGTCAAGATGTGGTGTTGTTTAATGGCACCATTGCCGACAACATCGCTTATGGCGAAAGCCACAAAGCCAGCGAAGCCGAAATCATCGCCGCCGCGAAAGCCGCGAATGCGTGGGAATTTATTCAAAATATGCCAAACGGTTTGCACACCGAAATCGGCGAAAACGGCATGAAATTGTCGGGCGGTCAGCGTCAGCGTTTGGCAATTGCTCGCGCTTTATTGAAAAACGCGCCGATTTTGATTTTGGACGAAGCCACTTCTGCGCTGGATAATGAGTCGGAACGTTTGGTGCAACAGGCACTGGAAAAATTGATGCAAAACCGCACCACGATTGTGATTGCGCACCGTTTGTCTACCATTGAAAATGCTCACAGCATTGTGGTGATGAACGAAGGGCGAATTGTGGAACAAGGTTCGCACGCTGAATTGTTGGCAAAACAAGGACGTTATGCCGATTTGTATCGTTTGCAATTTAAAGATTGATTTTTAAATCTGCAGACGGCATCAGGAAACCGCGATGCCGTCTGCACCATTGACTTGATGAACTAGGAAAAAACATGGCAGCTTTTAACACTCAAAAAGTATTATCGGTGCATCACTGGACAGACGCGTATTTCAGCTTCACTTGCACGCGCGATGAGAGTTTGCGTTTTGAAAACGGACAATTCGTGATGATTGGTTTGATGGTAGACGGCAAACCTTTGATGCGTGCGTACAGCGTTGCCAGTGCCAACTGGGAAGAGCATTTGGAGTTTTTCTCGATTAAAGTGCAAGACGGCCCTTTGACCAGCCGTCTGCAACATTTGAAAGTGGGCGACGACATTCTCATCAGCAAAAAACCAACAGGCACGCTGATTGCCAGCGACTTAAACGAAGGCGCGAAACACTTGTATTTATTCGCAACTGGCACGGGTTTGGCACCGTTTTTGAGCGTTACCAAAGACCCTGATATTTACGAGCAATTTGAAAAAGTGATTTTGGTGCACGGCGTGCGTCATAAAGC
>JAUNMN010000019.1 GCA_030531795.1 Neisseria sp. | reverse complement strand
AGAGCAAACAGGCAAATGCGACTGTTTTATTTGGGGATTTTTTTTGGATTTTTTTATTAGCTTTGGAAATGCTCGGGGAGTTTTCTTGGAAAGTTTGAAGTTTGGAAATGCTTGGGAATTTGAGGTTTGGTATAAACGATGCCGTCTGCGGTTCGCTTAAATTTTTCTTTATTGACTTCTCTAATGGAATTTCTTTCAGCCGCAGACGGCATAAGCGAATCTTTATTCACACACATACTATATATAGCATGAAAACACACCGACTTACTTTTTACTTCACTCTTCATTCAATCTATTCAATCACCAAATCTCTTTTCCCCTTTACTTATAAATAGTCAGTCAATCGCGATTTTGGTATGATTGCGGCGATTTTTTGTTAATGGAAGTGGACATATGTCTGTTTACACCAGCGTTTCTGATGATGAGATGCGTGCGTTTTTGGAGGATTACGATTTGGGCGAGTTTGTGTCTTTGCAAGGCATTGCGCAAGGCGTAACCAACAGCAATTATTTTGTGAACACAAAATCTGGGCGTTTTGTGCTGACTATTTTTGAAGTATTGACTCAAGCAGAATTGCCGTTTTTCTTACTATTAAAACAACATTTTAGTAAAAATGGTGTGGCTTGCCCTGCGCCGATTGCGCGTAAAGATGGGCGTTTTGATTCAACTTTAGTCGGTAAACCTGCTTGTTTGGTGAGTTGTTTGACGGGCGCGGACACGGCGATGCCGTCTGCAGTTCAGTGTTTCAACACGGGGGCAATGTTGGCGAAAATGCACTTGGTGGGTCAGTCGTTTGAATTGAGCATGGACAATCCGCGTTACGATGCGTGGTGGACGGAATCGACGCAAAAATTATTGCCTGTTTTGGACACGGACGATGCCAACTTGCTGCGCGATGAAATCGCGTTTTTGGCAGCACACCCCGACAGCGATTTGCCCAAAGGCATCATTCATGCCGATTTGTTCAAAGACAATGTGTTGCTCAATGGCGAGCAAGTGGCTGGTTTTATTGACTTTTATTACGCTTGTCGCGGCAATTTTATGTACGATTTGGCGATTGCAGTGAACGACTGGGCAAGACTGGCGAATAATACATTAAATCAAGAGCTTGCTGATGCTTTCGTGCAAGGTTATGAAAGCGTACGAGTGATTGAAGCGGCGGAAAAAGCGTATTATCCGATTGCTCGCCGCGCTGCTTGCGTGCGGTTTTGGGTGTCGCGCTTGCTCGATTTTCACTTTCCGCAAGAAGGCGAAATGACCTTTATCAAAGACCCGAACGCGTTTCGCGATTTGTTAATCCATTTCAGAACGGAACAGGCATGAACATCAGCAGTTTTGGCGAAGTGTTGTGGGACGCGTTTCCCGACGGCAAACGCTTGGGCGGCGCGCCTTTGAATGTGTTGGCGCGTTTGGCGGCTTTGGGGGCAAACGCCAGCATGATTAGCCGCGTCGGCGATGATGCAGACGGCACAACTTTGCTGACGCAAATCGCCGAACGCAACATCAAAACCGATTTGATTCAAATAGATAAAGAACAAGCAACGGGTCTGGTGCAAGTGAGTTTGTCGGCAAACGGCAGCGCCAGCTACGACATCGTTTACCCTTGCGCTTGGGACAAAATCGTCGCCGATGACGCGACCAAACAACATCTTGCCGCCAGCGATGTGCTGATTTTTGGCAGTTTGGCATTGCGCGATACCGTGTCGCGCCGCGCTTTGAACGATTTATTGCCGCTCGCCAAATTCAAGGTTTTTGATGTCAATTTGCGTGCGCCGCATTATCGTGCCGAAGAGTTATTGCCGTTTTTACGCCAAGCGGATTTGCTGAAAGTGAACGACGATGAGTTGTTTGAACTGGCTGCTGCATTCGGCTCACGCTATTTCGGTTTGGAACAAAATATCGCATTTTTGAGCAAAATCGCCGAATGTGAGCGCATTTGCGTGACTTTAGGACAACATGGCGCGGTGTTTTTTAACGCGGGTAAATTTCATTTTCACGCAGGCTATCGCGTGAACGTGGTCGATACCGTGGGCGCAGGCGACAACTTCTTGGCTGGCTTCGTGTTCCAGTTTTTACAAGGCAAAACGCCTGCCGAAAGTTTGGATTTCGCTTGTGCTTTGGGGGCGATGGTCGCGGCGCACGCTGGGGCGAACCCCGAAATCACGCGCGAACAAATCGACGCGTTTCGTGCTGGTGAAGCGGTTTAAACGGTATTCCAGCGTTTCAAAAAAGATGCCGTCTGCAGTTTTACTGAAAAGTTCTTTTGGAGCAATTTCAGCAAACTGCAGACGGCATCTTTGTGTTGCAAAACCCTTTTACTCAAACAAATCGCCCACGCCCGATTCCAAAGCCAGCAAAGCCTGTTTGCGTGCCATGCCACCAGCATAACCGACCAGTTTGCCGTTTTTGCCGATGACGCGATGACACGGAATCAGCAGAGAAATTTTGTTTTGTCCGTTCGCCGCCGCTACCGCGCGCACCGCTTTCGGATTGCCCAACATCGCCGCTTGTTCGGAATAAGCACGCGTTTGGGCGTATGGAATTTGGCACAAAATCTGCCAAGCCGCCAGCTGAAACGGCGTGCCAACGGGCGATAGCGGCGTAGCGAAGTGGCGCAACTTGCCTGCAAAATAGGCATTTAACTCGTTTTGCAAATCGTCAAAGCGCTTATCTGCTCGTCCAGCAGTTTCCTGCCAAATCAAAGATTTGCCTGCATGTTTTGCCACAGCAGCGATTTCACGCTCCAACCATTTGCAATCAAAAAATTCCAGCAAATTCAAACCTTTTTCATCAAAAATCGCCACCATCTCGCCCAAAGGAGTAGCCAAAACTTCCGCCAACAAAGCGTGTTCATCGCGACGATGGTGAATCAAATCGGGAAAAATCGGGTTCATCTGTTTACGACTTAATCTATTGATTTTAAAAAATATTCAAATGAAGTTGTCGTCTGCACTTATTTTCGCTGCAACAACATCGCATCGCCGTAGCTGAAAAAACGGTATTTGCGTTCAATCGCGTGTTGGTAAATTCGTTTGATATTGTCCGTACCCGAAAACGCGCTCACCAGCATCAGCAAAGTGGATTTGGGCAAATGAAAGTTGGTGATGAGACAATCAATCACACGAAATGAATACCCTGGGGTGATGAAAATATCGGTGTCTCCCTGCCCTGCTTGCAAACTGCCGCTGCGTGCCGCCGATTCCAGCGCGCGCATAGAGGTTGTGCCGACCGCCCACACGCGTTTGCCTTTGGCTTTGGCGGCGGCGATTTTAGCAACGGTTTCACTTGGCACATCAAACCATTCGCTGTGCATTTTGTGTTCGGCGATGTTGTCCACGCGCACAGGTTGGAATGTGCCTGCGCCAACATGCAAGGTTACTTCTGCCGTTTCTATCCCTTTGTTTTTCAATTGCTTTAACAGTTCATCAGTGAAATGCAAACCTGCGGTTGGGGCGGCAACTGCGCCTTGATGTTTGGCGTAAACCGTTTGATAACGCTCATCGTCGTCTGCGCCTGCCGCGCGTTCAATATAAGGTGGCAAGGGCAAATGTCCATTGTTTTCCAGCAACTCATACACACTTTTGTCGCCATGAAAACGCAGGCAAAACAACTCGCCTGCGCGTTCGGTCATGGTGGCACGCACATCGCCTTCAAAAATCAATTCTGTGCCTGCTTTGGGCGATTTAGACGAACGAATGTGCGCCAGTGCCGTCTGCGCATCCAACACGCGTTCAATCAGCGCTTCAATTTTGCCGCCGCTCGCCTTTTGCCCAAACAAACGCGCTTTCATCACTTTGGTATTGTTAAACACCAACACATCGCCAGCCGCCACAAAATCGGGCAAAGCGGCAAAAGTTTCATCGCGTAAATCGTCGTCTAGTGCCACCAACAAACGGCTGCTGCCGCGCTCGGCAGGCGGATTTTGGGCGATTAAATGTTCGGGTAAAGTGAAATCAAAATCAGAAATGTGCATGGTTCAAGAGCTACAAACAAAAAAGCTGCATTATAACGATTTGCGCCCAAATTGTCGTAGCTTGCCGTCTGCAGACGGCATCTTTGCCTGAAAACGGGCAACCGCCGCTGCATCAATCTGTTACAATAGCGCCCGTTTTGAGTATCTTGATGATTTATGAACACTTTAGTTAAGCAATTAGACCAACTTTTGCCGCAAACGCAATGTCGTGAATGCGGTTTTGACGGTTGCCTGCCCTACGCACAAGCACTGGCAACAGGCGAAGCGGCAGTCAATTTGTGCGCTCCTGGTGGCGAAATGGTGATGCTCGACATCGCTCAATTATTGCAACGCCCAGCCATCGCCCCTGCCAAAATCCAAACCAAAGCACTGGCTTGGATAGACGAAAACATCTGCATCGGTTGCACCGCCTGCATTCGCGTTTGCCCCAGCGATGCAATTATGGGCGCGTCAAAATACATGCACACCGTCATCGCCGATGAATGCACGGGTTGCGGTTTGTGCGTACCATCTTGCCCTGTCGATTGCATTTATCTGCATGATGTTCAAGACGATTTTTTACCACGCAACCGCTATTTGGCTGCCAAGGAAAACAGCAGCCGTTTTGCAGCGTCCAACCATGCCCGTTTGCGTTACGAATGGCATCAAGAACGCAAAGCGCGTGATTTAGCCGAGAAAAAAGCCCAAATCGCCGAACGCGAAGCGGCAACTAAAGCGCGTTTAAACAGCGAAAACGCTTCAGCCAACAGCCCAAGCAGTGCCGCCAAGCCTGCGTTTAACCCAGCCGATTTAATCGCCAAGGCAATGGCGAAAGCATCGGCACAACAAGAACAGCGCACCGTTCCCAATAATCGTGCCTCTTTCCAAGCCCAGCAAATCAAAGACGCACAAGAAAAAGCCCTGTTTCGCCGTTATCAACGCGATGCGCAATACGGCGATGAAGCCGAAAAAAACGCCGCAATCGCGTGGCTACGTGCTTACAAAGCCGAACAAGAAGCCAAGTTGGCGGCGAAAAGCGTGTCTTAATCGCTTGATGAACAATCCCAAACTGCAGACGGCATCCCTTGCCGTCTGCGTTTTTTCGTTCCGCCCAAATCTTGACAGCCACGCCCATCTGCCTACAATACGCACCTTAAAACTTTAGAATAAAAACACCAAATGAAACTCATCATTCTCGACCGCGATGGCGTCATCAACCAAGACAGCGAAGCCTTCATCAAATCTGCCGACGAGTGGCACGCACTAGATGGCAGCATGGACGCAATCGCCTTTCTCACGCAAGCAGGCTACACCATTGCCGTGGCAAGCAATCAATCGGGTATCGGACGCGGCTTGTTTTCCATGCAAGAACTCACCGAAATGCACAATAAAATGCACAAACTGGTACAACAAGCAGGCGGACAAATCGACGGCATCTGGTTTTGCCCACACACGGCAAACGACAAATGCAGCTGTCGCAAACCGCAAGCAGGCATGATTTTGGACATTCTCGACCGCTTCAATGCCAAAGCTCAAGACACTTATTTAGTAGGCGACAGTTTGCGTGATTTACAAGCCATCGCAGCCGCAGGCGGCAAAGCGGTGTTGGTGAAAACAGGCAAAGGCGAAAAAACGCTGGCGGAACACGCTGAAGAAATCCCTGACAACACTTTGATTTTTGATGATTTGTTGGCATTTTCACAATTTCTCATTCAAGCCCAACAATGCGAGGACAACCCAGCATGATTTTGATTAGAAATCTGATTTACTGGCTGATTTTGGTGATTAGCCTATTGATTTTGTTTCCGTTTATGTTGCTGTGTTTGCCGTCGAGCAACGCCGTTCGCGCGATTGCGAATATGTGGGTGAACACGCTGATGTGGTCGCTGGAACACATTGTGGGTTTGAAATACCGCGTGCAAGGTTTGGAAAACATTCCAAGCGAGCCCGCGATTATTTGTTCCAAACACCAAAGTGGCTGGGAAACGCTGGCGATTCAAAGCATTTTTCCGCCTTTGGTGTTTGTGGCAAAAAAAGAATTGTTCAAAATCCCTTTGTTTGGCTGGGGTTTGAAAATGGCGAAAACTATAGGCATTGAACGCGGACACAAAAACGCGGCGCAAGAGTTGCTCGAACAAGGTTTGGCGCGCAAACAAGAAGGCTTATGGATTGCGATTTTCCCAGAAGGCACACGCGTTGCCCCAGGCAGCAAAGCACGTTACAAAACAGGCGGTTCGCGCATGGCAAAATTATTTGAAATGAATATTGTGCCAGTCGCGCTCAACAGCGGCGAATTTTGGGGACGCAATTCCTTTATGAAATACCCTGGGACAATCGATGTCATCATCGGCAAACCGATTTCGCACACTGCAGGCGACGAACAAGAACTGATGAATTTGTGCGAAAACTGGATTGAAAGCCAGCAAGAGCTAATCAACGGCAAAGGTCGCCGATGAGCATAAACACTTTGACTTATGAATTTCAGGGGCAAAACATCGCCCTTGAGATTCGTTTTAACACCAAAAGAAACATCATCTTACGCGCGGTTCACGCCCAACATCTGCGCATCAGCGCACCCAAATGGTTTAGCCAAAAACAGCTTATCGTCTGGCTCAACCAACACCCTGATTTTATTGCACAAAGTTTGCAAAAAGCCCCAAAAAACACGCCACAAAACACCATGCCGTCTGCAATTTGGTATCGCGGCACGCAATATGCGATTGAAGTTCACGACCACACCCAAATCGCTTGGCAAAACGGCATCTGCTATTTGCCTGCCCACCTTTCCGCAAATGAACAAAAAACGCTGTTGCGGCAATATTTGTATCGCGAAGCGAAAAGCGTGTTGCTCGACCGTTTACGCGAACACGCTTGCCGTATGCAACTCACACCAGCGGCAATGGCATTGAGCAAAGCGCACGGATTTTGGGGCGTATGCCGCAGCAAAACAGGCATACGCCTCAACTGGCGGCTTATCGGCGCGCCCGATTTTGTGATTGATTATGTGTGCGTACACGAACTGTGCCACTTGCCGCACCCGAATCACAGCACGGCATTTTGGGCGGAAGTGGCACGCCACACGCCGCACACCCAAGCAGCCAAAACGTGGCTCAAACAATATGGCAAAGATTTGTTTTTATTAGATTAAATGTTGTTCAAACTCAATCGGTGCAGACGGCACAAGCGAAAAAAGGGGCAATTCCGAAGAATTGCCCAAATACCTCAAATCAGAGATTTACGCTTCACAAACAATACAGGCTTACACCTGCACTTCATCAGCATGAACACTCATGCCAACAAAGACGAAATTGAAGTTACGCAACTTCAATTAAAATAGTTTCTCACAATGGATTGCCTTGTTTTAACAAAATATTTTTATGTAATTTTGTGTAGTCAAGACGAAATGTACCGAGATTTCACGCATTCGTCTAGCCCCTAGAGTTCGGCGATTTCAGTGAAAAGAGTTATAACAAAAACGCATTTCTTAAAACAAAATCCTGAATTTTCGCCTTTTGCTTACACTTTATGCGACAAAATCAAATTTTTTTGCATTTTTCATTCAGATATAAACGTTTTGCCTGATTGTTTGCGCTTTTTTCGTCCATTCAGATTATTTTTTAAGCAACTGATTTTTAATGATTTTATTTCGCAAGCCAAAAGCATAAAAATGCCGTCTGCAACTCAAGTCGCAGACGGCATTCACTTCTTTTCTATGTCAAATGTTTATTTTTATGCTGTTGGTTTATTTTGCGTTGGCTGATTTGGCTTTGGTTAGCTGGTCAAACACGCCGCCATCGGCAAAATATTTCGGCATGATTTCGCTCCATTTGCCAAACACATCAGTCGGGCGGAAAGTTTCAATCGGCGGGAATTTATCGGCATTTGCTGCCAAAACTTCCGCATTTGCTGGACGCAAATACAATTTCGCGCCCAATTCTTGACCTTCTTTGCTCCACAGGTTTTGCAAATATGCCGTTGCTGCTTCACGCGTGCCGTTTTTGTCTACCACGCTGTCCACCACGGCAACAGGGCTTTCCATGCGCACCGAATAACTTGGTACAACGGTTTCAAACTCGCCTTTGCCAAATTGTTGCGCCGCCAAATTTGCTTCGTTTTCAAAAGTAATCAACACATCGCCGATATTACGTTGCACGAATGTTGTGGTTGCTGCACGACCGCCACTTTCAAACACTTCCACATTCGCCAGCAGTTTTTGCACGAAATCACGCGCTTTGGCATCGTCGTTTTGGTTGGCTTTCAAAGCGTAGCCATACGCGCCCAAGAAGGTATAGCGTCCGTTGCCCGTTACTTTCGGATTTGCAATCACGATTTTCACGCCATTTTGTGCCAAATCCGCCCAACCTTTGATGCTTTTTGGATTGCCTTTGCGCACCAAAAACACGGTTGTGCTGGTAAACGGCACGGCGTTATCAGGAAATGCTTTTTCCCAATCGGCTTTAACCAAACCTTTTTTCACCAATAATTCGATGTCCGAACCTTGGTTCATGGTAACAACATCTGCCTGCAAACCGTTTGCCACCGCCAAAGCCTGTTTACTTGAACCGCCGTGCGATTGCTGAATGTTCACGCTCGCGCCTGCGTGTTGCTCGGCATAGAATTTTTGAAATAAAGGATTGTATTCTTTATAATAATCGCGTGCCACATCATACGACACGTTCAATAATTTCACTGCGCCTGCTTTGCCGTCTGCAGCTGCAGAAGCGGCGGTTTGCGCGTCTTTTTGTGGGCTGCACGCCGCCAGCAACAAAGCCAAACTTGCGCCGATAAACGTTAAACTGCGTTTCATGTTGTTTTCCTTTTTGAGTTAATTTGCTGAACGATACTTTATGCCAAAAATCAGCAAAATAAAAAGAATATTTGCTTATTTGCGGCTGTGTTTTGGTTATATGGCAAACGCAGACGGCACGCGCCGCTATTTTTCGCCAAACCAGTGCAGCTCATCACGCAACGCCACCACTTCGCCAATCACCATCAGCGCAGGCGTGGGCGCGTTTTGTGCCAAATCCGCTAATTCGTGTAACTCGCCAACGCGCACGCTTTGCGTAGCCCGCGTGCCTTGCGAAATAATCGCCACAGGCGTGTTCGCCGCGCGTCCGTGCGCCATCAATTCGCGACTGATTTCCTCGGCTTTAATCGTTCCCATGTACACCACCAAAGTTTGCCGACCTTGTGCCAACGTTTGCCAACGCAAAGCGTCGCCGTCGGGGCGGCAATGCCCTGTGATGAACAAAGCGGTTTGCGCGTAATCGCGATGCGTGAGCGGAATGCCTGCGTAGGCGGTTGCGCCCAAAGCGGCGGTAACCCCCGGCACAATCCGAAACGGCACGCCTGCCGCCGCCAAAACCTGACATTCTTCGCCACCGCGCCCAAACACAAACGGGTCGCCGCCTTTCAGTCGCACCACGCGTTTGCCTTGTTTGGCATATTCCACCAACAAACGATTCGTTTCGTCTTGCGCCACTTGATGCGTGCCCGCCCGTTTGCCGACGCACACCAAATCGGCATCGCGGCGCACCAATGCCAAAATTTCTGCCGACACCAAAGCGTCATACAACACGACATCGGCATCTTGCATCGCTTGCAAGGCGTTTAAAGTGAGCAAACCTGCATCGCCTGGCCCTGCGCCCACCAACACCACTTCGCCCAAATCCTCGCTTGCCGTCTGCAGATGGCATCGCAAATAATCTTCCGCTTCGGCGACTTGCTGGCTGGCGATTAAATAGTCAAAACGACTGCGAAACAAGTTTTCCCAAAACGCACGTCGCTCGCTCATGCTGGCGATGCTCTCTTTCACTTTCGCGCGCCAACGCCCTGCCACTTCCGCCACTTGCCCCAAATGTTGCGGCAACAAAGTTTCGATTTTTTGTCGCCAAATTCGTGCCAACACAGGCGCAGTACCCGAGCTGGAAATCGCGATTTGCAAAGGGCTGCGGTCGATGATGGCTGGCACGGTAAACGAACAATTGTCCAAATCGTCTACGCTGTTGCACAACTTGCCTGCCGCTTCCGCCGCTTGAAAAACCTGCCGATTGAGTGCCGCATCGTCGGTTGCCGCCACCACCAAAAACACTTTTTGCAACAATTCAGGCACAAAGTTTTCGCCCAAATAATCAATCGTTTGACTTTCTCGCCACGCCACAAACTGCGCCGACAACTCACTGGCAAGCACCTGCACCCGCGCACCTGCATTCAGCAACATTTGCGCCTTGCGTTCGGCAACGTGTCCGCCGCCCACCAGCAAAACCGCGCGACCGCGTAAATCAGCAAAAATCGGATAGGCATTCATCTGTGTTCCGCTTTATTTTTGTTTTCAGAAGCCGCGAATCATACGGCAAGCGATTGAATCCGAAAAAGAAGCGATTTTTCTATACAAAGACAAAACGGTTATAAACAAAGAAAAAAACATTCTTTTTTCAAACGCCCAAAATCCGCCACAATACACCCAAACCCAGCCCCAAAAGGAAGACCATGAAACCACAATTTTGGCAGATGCCGTCTGCAAGCGAGCGCGACATTCAAGCGCTTGCACCCAAAATTCAAGAACTCGACAGCCGTTTGCAACACATCGCCCACACCCAGCCCAACAGCATCTTTGCGTCCAGCCTTGCCGCCGAAGATGCCATCATCACCGACCGCATCGCCCAACACCAGCTGCCGATTCGCATCATCACACTCAACACAGGCTTACTCCACGCCGAAACCGCCCAACTTATCGCCCAAACCCAAAATCATTATCCGCAGATTCAGCTGCAAGTGTTTGAACCACAAACCGAAACCGCCGTTCAATTCACACAAAAAAACGGCGCAGCCGCCATGTATCAAAGCATTGATTTACGCAAACAATGTTGCCACATTCGCAAAATCGAGCCACTCAATCGCGCCCTACAACACGCCAGCGCATGGCTCACAGGACAAAGACGCAGCCAGTCGGTAACACGCAGCGAACTCGCCTTTGCCGAACACGACACCGCCCGCCAAATCGCCAAATTCAATCCGATTTTTGACTGGGAAGACGCAGACGTTTGGGCATACGTCCAAAGCCACGACCTGCCGATGAACGCACTCTACCAACAAGGCTACCCCAGCATCGGCTGCGAACCCTGCACTCGCCCCGTCAAACTCGGCGAAGACATCCGCGCAGGCAGATGGTGGTGGGAACAACAAGACAGCAAAGAATGCGGATTGCATAAGTAAAGCGTAAATCCGCCACAAGCCATAAATAAACGCGTTTATTGAACACAATCAAACACAAGCACGCAAATGCCGTCTGCATTTTCAATCTGCAGACGGCATTTTCACATCAATCACAACCCGATAAGTTATTGTTTTTTTTTATTGACACCCTATAATTCATTGCTTTTATTTTCAAGCGCGTTTCACACGCATTTTTTACGTTTTAACAAAGGAAAACACCATGAGCAATGGCAAAAGCTGGGCAGATTTGATAAGCGGTAAAGTTCAAATCAAAGAACCGAAAAAGTATTTACGAGAAGAAATCAATGAAGACCCAACAAACATCTTTACTCTTTTTATGAACGGTTTGAAAAACTATCTAGAGAAAGACATTCAACAAGATGTTTTACATTACAACATATTAAAAGAAGAAAAAACACGTTCATCTTTTTTGTCCTTTATACCAGGAATCAAAGAAGCGGAAGAAAATGATAATTTAATTAACTTCACCATCACCCTACCTAATGATGACCCAAAACAAGGCACAGTTTTCATCTTTTTTATCAGAATTGCTCATATAAAAGCAGAAGAAGATAAGCATAGCTCATTTGGATACCAAGGTACTTACAATTATGCCATTCGCGGCATTTTCACCATAGTTGCACCAGCCAAGCCTGATGAAGCAAAAAAATACTTAATGGACGATGATAAAGAGAAATTATTTGAACTATTAAGAGACCAAATTCAAATGACTTTACCCACTTCCGAAACACATCCTGATATTGAATTTATCGTAAAAAAAGATATTCATATGAGCGGAAACTACCTATCTTCAGTAGAAAAAATGCTTCCAGCTATCACGAAAAATATAGAAAAAGCTGGCTATGAAAAATACGCTCAAGAAAGCAACTGGGAAGCGATTTATCAATACATTCAAGAAACCATTATGAAACACCCTGCTTTGCAAGGATAATGGTTTCATAAAAATGCCGTCTGCAGTAATTCTAATCTGCAGACGGCATTTTTTAATTTAACTACTTTTACGTTTTCACGCCGATAAAATGCTCAATCAGCTTAATCATCAGTTCTTTTTGCTCTGGCAAACTTTCGGCGACGAGCAACGCTAGGGCGACCAGCGTGTTGTCGTTAATCAGCTCGTCCACCGCTTTGGGCAATAAATGCTGATTCAGGTGCAGATACCACAAAAACAAAAACGACCCCGTGCGTTTATTGCCGTCGGCAAGCGGAAAATGACGAAATAAAGTCGAATAAATTGACAATCAGACAAGGCAGCGAGCCGCAAACAGTACAAATAGTACGGCAAGACGAAGCAACACAGTATGATTGTCAATTCAAATGACGAGACAAAAGATGTGCGGCACGGCTGGTTACATTCAGATAAAAAAGCGTGTCGCCAAAGCCTTGCTCAATGGTGTGAATGGCGGAAACCAACCCGTCGCCACGGATTTGCCCGAATAGTTCGGTGGCTTCGCCTTTTTCAACCAGCGTTTGTTTGAGCTGGCTAATCGCCTTGACCACAGCATCAAAATCCAGCGTTTTCATTCCTTGCTGTGGCGTATTCAGGCTGTTTAAACGCTGTTCATCGTAGGCTTGCAACAGCGTCCAACTTTTAGCGTAATCATTCACTACATTCAACACCGCTATGCCGTCTGCACTCACCAAGGCTTGATTGGCAAGGGTTCGGCTCAACAAGGAAACCGCCTGATGAAACTCAATGCCACGCTCTTGTAAGCGTTTTTCGTTCAGCGTATAACCCTGCACCAAATGTTGTTTGAGCGTTTGCGTTGCCCATTGGCGGAATTGCACGCCACGTTGCGATTTCACTCGGTAGCCAACCGAAATAATCACGTCAAGATTGTAGTAGTCTACTTGGTAAATTTTGCCATCTGCGGCAGTTGTTGCATTTTTTGCAACAACTGAATGGCGTTCAAGTTCGCCTTCGTTAAAAACATTACGAATATGTTTGGTTATTACAGAACGTTCACGCCCAAAAAGCTCACACATTTGTGCTTGCGTTAGCCATACAGTGTCATTTTCAAGCGACACCTGTAACGCCACTTGTCCGTCTTGTGATGTGTAAAGTTGGATTTGTTTATCCATTTATGTTCTCCTTAAATAATTGACTCATCACAACACAGCGAAAAATGGGCGATGCCGTCTGCAACCACGCGTAAAACAAAGCGGCATCTGTATTTAAATCACATCAATCATTCAACCAAATTTTAAAATTCAACCGAATTTCAACCCAGCGACACCATTTCTATTTGATGCAGGCTGCGCCCTAAAAAGCGTTCGCCTATGGTTTGAAAACGCAAGGGAATGTCGCTGACATAAAAACGGTAATCCGCGCCGAGTACTTGGGCGTTGTCGTTGAGTAGGTTTTGTTTGTCTAATGCTTGGGCAACGGCTTCGGCAGTGGTAATGGCGGAATCGACCAGCTCCACATTCGGTGCTTCTTGCTGCAACAGAGGTTTGAGCAAGGGATAATGGGTGCAACCCAACACCAGCGTGTCCACGTTTTCCACCAACAAAGGTTTCAAATATTCTTGGGCGGTCAGGCGCGTTACTTCGGTGTCCAACCAACCTTCTTCCACCAGCGGCACAAACAAAGGACACGCCTGCGATTGCACGCGCGTTTGGGGATTTACGGCGTGAATCGCGCGCGCGTAGGCATTGCTGTTTACGGTTGTGTTGGTCGCAATCACGCCGATATTGTTGTTGCGCGTGGTTGCCAGTGCCGCCTGCGCCCCCGCGCTAATCACGTCCAAAACAGGCATATTGCCTGCCATTTGTCGCACTTTTTGCCCAGCCACGGCGGCAATGGTGTTACAGGCAATCACCAGCGCCTTCACTTCGTTTTGCAATAAAAATTCCACAATTTGCGTGGTAAACGCTTCAATGGTGGCACGCGATTTCACGCCATAAGGCACGCGCGCGGTGTCGCCAAAATAAACGATGTTTTCCATCGGCAAGCGTTCCATCAGCGCGCGCACCACAGTCAATCCGCCCACGCCCGAATCAAACACGCCTATCGGTCTGTTTTTGAGTTCATTCATTGATTTTGTCCCTTGATGTTTGGGGAAAGGTCTGCAAAATCCCAAGTATTCACGTTTGCTAATGAAACGGCAAAACGCAGACGGCATCACTCGCGTTCAAACGCCTTGCCACATTCCATTAAAAGGATTTTGCACAGGCTGTCTTGCCAGCAAAACAGGCATTCTACACTTTTTTACTTTCTTTTCCATTTTTTACGCATTTGGCGCGCCGAACACGCCGATTTTACGCAATTCACACGCCTGAATGGGTTTGCAAACGAGCGGCTTTAGCGGATAATTCGGGCTATTTGTGAACGCGGTTCACCTTTTATTTTTTTGTATCATGGATTTAACAGCTATTTGGCAACAGGATTTGGCAGACGAAGCGGCAACTTTAGCCTTCGGTGCTTCATTTGCAAACGCATTAACCGCGCCGCTCACCGTATATTTGCTCGGCGATTTGGGTGCAGGCAAAACCACTTTCACGCGCGGCGTGTTACGCGGTTTGGGACACACTGGCACAGTGAAAAGTCCGACTTATGCGATTGTGGAGAGCTACGCTTTGCCGAATTTTCCACTCAATCATTTTGACTTGTATCGCTTCAATAGCCCCGAAGAATGGGAAGATGCGGGTTTGGACGACCTCATCGCCGACAGCGTTAATCTAGTAGAATGGCCAGACAGAGGCGACGGTTTTGTGCCGTCTGCAGATTTAAGCATTCAGTTAAACCATCAAACCGCGGGACGCTCGGTTAGCGTACGCGCACACACGCCGCAAGGCAGACAGATTTTACAATTATGGACATCAAATTCTCTCGCCGCCAAATCTTAAGCCAAGCCGCTGCTGGTTTATTGTTCACCATCAGCCCTGCTTTTGCCAAAGGTGCGCCGCAGTTTATTGCGGTGCGGATTTGGCCAGCCAGCGCGTACACACGCTTAACTCTGGAAGCCACCGCCACTTTGCAATACAAATATTTCACTTTAGACAATCCGTCGCGTTTGGTGATTGATTTGAAAAACGTGAAACTAGACAATGTTTTGCAAGGCTTGAATCACAAAGTTCAGCGCAGCGACCCATATATTCGCAGCATTCGCGTGGGACAAAACAGCGCGGACACCGTGCGCATCGTGATTGACTTAAAAACCAGCGTCAATCCGCAATTATTTGTGCTGAACCCGATTGCGAATTTCCGTCATCGCTTGGTTGCCGACTTGTATCCAGCCAACGCCCAAGATGCCGCCGACCCGCTGATGGCTTTGCTCGACGACTATTCCAAAGGCAAAATTTCCAAACGTGGCACAGGCGCAGACACGCCGCCCGTGCAACAACCCGACATCGCCGACAACACGCCGATTGCGCGTGAACACAATCGCAAACCGATTATCGTGTTAGACCCTGGACACGGCGGTGAAGACCCTGGCGCCATCGGCCCGAGCGGTTTGCGTGAAAAAGATGTGGTGTTGTCGGTGTCACGCGAAACCAAAAAACGCCTAGAAGCCATGGGCTACAAGGTTTACATGACGCGCAATGAAGACGTGTTTATTCCGCTGGGCGTGCGCGTTGCCAAAGCGCGTAAATTGCGTGCCGACGTATTTGTGTCGGTACACGCCGACGCGTTCACCAGCCCAAGCGCACGCGGCACAGGCGTATACGCGCTCAGCACCAAAGGCGCGAGCAGCGCGGCAGCCAAATTTCTGGCGCAAACTCAAAACGATGCCGACTTAATCGGCGGCGTGCAAACCGTGGGCAATCGCGACGTAGACAGCGCGCTGTTGGACATGGCGCAAACCGTTACCAACAAAGACAGCATGATTTTGGCGAAAAAAGTGTTGGACGAGTTGGGCAAATACAACAAATTGCACAAAGGCATTGTCGACCAAGCCAACTTCGCCGTGTTGCGCGCGCCCGACATTCCGTCAATCTTGGTAGAAACCGCCTTTTTGTCTAACCCGATTGAAGAAAAAATGCTTGCCAGCATGGAATTTCGCAAACAATGCGCCGAAGCCATTGCCAAAGGCGTGCAAGCCTATTTGAAAAACGCCGTGTTGGCGCGTTCATAAACACATCATGCCGCACTTGCCCTGCGCGTAGCCGCTCGGGTCTACAAACCAACAAAATGCCGTCTGCACCTAAACTTCAGTTGCAGACGGCATCTTTCCCACACACACCATCATGAGCAGATTAAGCGTTGCCGTTATCACAGCCAGCATAGGCAAACCCACATTAGAACGCACCATTCAAAGCGTGCAACAACAAAGCTACCCTTGTCGGCACTATGTTTTCGTGGACGGCGAAGCATACCACGCCGCCGCCCACGCCATTTTGCAACATCATCCGCAAGTCCAAGCCATCTACTTGCCGCAAAACACAGGCAAAAACGGCTGGTTCAATAGCTTCATCAACGCCGCCGCGTCTTTTCTGGTTGCCGAAGACATCATCTGCTTTTTAGACGACGACAACCACATCGCGCCGAATCACGTCGCCAGCATCGTGCAACAATTTCAATCCCCAACAGATTATGTCTTTGCCCTGCGCAACTTCATCAGCCCAACAGGCGAACACATTTGCCCAGACGACATCATTTCCACAGGCGCGTGGCACAACCAACTCAATCCATACGTTTTTGAAACCCAAGTCGGACAGCATCGCTTTCGCACCACACTCAGCGACATTCACTCTTTTATTGATGTCAATTGTTACGCCCTACCGCGTTCACTCGCCCAAAGTCTGGCGAACACTTGGTGCATAGAAGGCTTCGGCAACGACCGCAACATCTTTCGCGAACTCCAAAACCGCCAACTCATCGGACGCAGCACAGGGCAATACACCTTAAACTACACCCTTGATTACCAAAAAATCATCTCGCCCGAGTTTTACCAACTCTTTTCCCAACGCTTTTCGCCCGAGTTGGCAAAACAGCTCATTCATCAGCTCTTGCCGCATCTCAATGCCCACAACATCGCCTGCTATCAATGCGAAAAACCGTGGGCGCAAGTCATGCCCAGCAACAAAACAAAATAAAGCAAGGCATCTCTGTAAAACATCACTTATAAAATAGTGAGCGCATGGTCATTGAAATAAACGAGATGCCGCACTTGCCTGCTCGTAGTCGCGTGGGTCTGCAAAGCAGCAAAATGCCGTCTGCACCTACTAGCTTCAGTTGCAGACGGCATCTTTTCTCATTCAAACCACATCAAACCGCAACCCTTAACGCTTGCGGTCGGCAACCGCCAAAGCCTGCGACACGCGTTCACGCTCACGCCGTTCCGCAAAATTCGTCAAACACACTTTCACATAATCCAAATGCCCGTAAGCCGCACTCATCGCCGCCGCCGCATCGCGCCGTTCAATCGCCGCAAAAATCGCTTCGTGCTGCACCATCAATTCCGCAAACATATTTTCCGCAAACATATTGCCCAAGTTTTGCTTGGTTTGTCCTGTCAAAACGCGCAACAAACTATCAGACAAACGCGTAAACAAGACATTATGTGCCGATTCCGCCACCGCCTGATGAAACGCCACATCAGCCGTCGATTGTGCGTCCACATCATCGGCTTCATAAGCCACCTTTAATTTGTCCAACCACGAACGCATGCGCAACAAATCAGCTTCCGTGCGCCGCTCCGCCGCCAAAGCCGCCAACATTCCCTCAATCCCGCGCCGAAAATCCAACACTTCGTCCGCCATGCCCTGCGAACCAATCAAACCTTCCCAGCCATATTGAAAATTGTCTTCCACCTGTTCCGAAACATAATGCCCGTCGCCATGTCGCGAAAAAATCATGCCGCGCGTAGCCAAAATCCGCAAAGCTGCCCGCAAAGACGGTCGCGACACCGCAAACTCCTGCGCCAAAGTGCGTTCTGGCGGCAATTTACTGCCAATCGGATACACATTTTGTAAAATTCGCTCTTCAATAATTTTCGCCACTTGCGCCCCAACACTGGGTAAACGCAAAGAAAACACCGCGTCCGCCTGCATATTCACACCTTAACAAACTTTTTTAAGCAAAAATAAAACCCAAATAAAAACAAAATCTTTTCAGCTCATTTTTAAATATTCACTTATTATCAAATTTTTTAATTAAAAATCAACGAGCCAAAAATTCTCGCTATTCTACCGCAAAGCTCCGCCGCCGCTTCTTTATTTTTATTATCAATCCGCATCATAATTTTTTCATTTGCCACTTGACCGACTACAAACTATTACTTAAAGTTACTGGATACTAACCAAAATTGGTCTGACCAATTAACCAAAATGAACACTCTAAACCAAACCACTTATCCCAAAAAACCCACTGATGTGTACTTTTTTGGTACTTGCATCTTGGATATTTTCATGCCTGAAGCAGGCATGGACGCAATGACTTTGCTCGAGCGCGAAGGCATTCGCGTGCATTTCCCTATGGAACAAAGCTGTTGCGGTCAGCCTGCGTTTTCGTCTGGTCATTCAAAAGAATCGTTTGAAGTGGCAAAAGCGCAGCTGGATTTGTTTCCAGAAAACTGGCCTGTAGTTGTACCTTCTGGTTCTTGTGGTGGCATGATGAAACACCACTGGCCATCGCTGTTTAAAGGCAGTCAGTACGAAACGCAAGCCAGCGAAATCGCTTCGCGCGTGGTGGAATTTACCAACTTTTTGGTTGCCATCGGCTACGAACCGCAAGACCAAGGCGCGCCTGCAAAAGTGGCGGTGCATACTTCTTGCTCGGCACGCCGCGAAATGGGCGTTCACATCACGGGCTGGAAATTGATTGACGGCTTGAGCAATGTGGAACGCATTGTTCACGACCACGAAAGCGAATGTTGCGGCTTCGGTGGCACATTCTCGGTAAAACAAGCCGACATTTCGGGCGCGATGGTAACGGACAAAGTGGCTGCTTTAAAAGAAACTGAAGCGGTGGAAATCATCAGCGCGGACGCAGGTTGCATGTTGAACATCGGCGGCAAAATCGCTAAAGACGAGCCGAATATGCCCAAGCCGAAACACATCGCCACATTCTTGCTGGAACGCACAGGAGGCAAAGCATGAGCGCACGCGACAATATTTTAGCCAAATTGCGTAAAGCAGATGCCTACCCGATGCGTGAACCCGACACGTTTGACTACTACGCGGAAATGACCCCACACTGGGACAGCGAAGTTGAACGCTTGAAACACTGGGCGAAAACCATGCGCGCTGTGAAAACCGAGATTTTTTGGGTGCGCGAAAACAACTGGGAAGCGACTTTAGTTCAAGTTTTACAAGAAAAAGGTTTGAAAAACCTATTAACGCCGTTGCAGACGGCACATGGCAAACGTGCGGCACAAGCTGTGGAAAACGCAGGTTTGAGCGTAAAAACGTTTAGCCAAGAAATTGAACACTGGAAACACGAATTTTTTACCGAAATTGATGCAGGTTTTACTGATGTACGTTGTGGCATTGCCCACACAGGCACGCTGATGCTGTGGCCCGATGTAGCGCAACCGCGTAGCCAAAGTTTGGTGCCACCTGTGCATATTTGCGTGTTTGACACCAGCAAAATGTACAACGACTTTTTCAGTGCCATGCAAGGCGAAAAAATGGCAGACGGCATGCCAACCAACGTGGTGTTGGTGTCTGGCCCGTCAAAAACAGCCGACATTCAATTGACCCTTGCTTTTGGTGCGCACGGCCCGCGTGATATGGTTGTGCTTGCCATTTTGCCTGAACACATCAACCCTGCCGATTTGGAGGAAGCAGCATGAGTACGCAACCTGTACACTTCCACCCACAACCCGAAACATTCAAAGCCAATGCCCGCGCGGCATTAGCCGACAAACCTTTGCGTAAATCTTTGCGTACCGCAATGGATATGCTGATGACCAAGCGCAAAGCGGTTTTGTCTGATGAAGTTGAATTACAAGCCTTGCGCAGCTTGTGTGAACACATTCGCCAACGTTCTTTGTCTAAATTGCCTGATTTGTTGGAGCAATTAGAAGCGAATTTGACGCGTTTGGGCGTACACGTTCACTGGGCGGAAACGCCAGACGAAGCCTGCCAAATCATTCACGGCATCATGCAAAAGCACGATGGCAAATTGATGGTAAAAGGCAAATCAATGGTCAGCGAAGAAGTGGAGCTAAACCATTATTTAGAAGGCAAAGGCATCAAAGCGATTGAAAGCGATTTGGGCGAATACATCGTGCAAATGGCAGGCGAAAAGCCAACACACATCGTGATGCCTGCAATTCACAAAACCAAAGAGCAAGTGAGTGAATTGTTCCACAACAACATCGGTACCGAATTAACCGATGATGTGGACAGATTAACGGGTTTTGCCCGCATGGCTTTGCGCGATATTTACCGCACCGCAGATGTGGGTTTGAGTGGCGTGAACTTTGCCGTTGCCGAAACAGGTACTTTGTGTTTGGTAGAAAACGAAGGCAACGGTCGCTTGTCAACCACCGTGCCGCCCGTGCATATCGCGATTACAGGCATTGAAAAAGTTGTTGCCAAATTGAGCGACATTCCGCCTTTGTATAGCTTGTTGCCACGTAGCGCGATTGGTCAAAACATCACGACGTATTTCAATATGATTACTGGCCCACGCCGCAGCGCGGAACTCGATGGCCCGCAAGAAATGCACTTGGTGTTGTTGGACAACGGCCGCAGCCAAGCCTATGGCGAAGAGCAAATGCGTCGTACTTTGCAATGTATTCGTTGTGGTGCGTGCATGAACCACTGTCCTGTGTACACACGCATTGGCGGTGCGGCTTACGGCACAACCTACCCTGGCCCGATTGGCGAAATTTTGTCGCCACACTTGCTGGGCTTGGAAAAAACCCGCGACTTGCCAACCGCTTGTTCAATGTGTGGCGCGTGTGCCGAAGTTTGCCCTGTAAAAATTCCGATTACCGAGCAAATGGCGCGTTTACGCGAAGAAGCTCAACGCTCGCCAAACGAACAAGTTGCCTACCCGATTCGCGGTCAAGGTGCATCGCACAGTTTTGGCGAACAATTGGCATGGCGAACATTTGACGGCATTTTCAGCGGCAAGAAAGCCTACCGAGCGTTTGGCTGGGCAGCGACAACCTTCCGTTCGCTGACTCCAGGTAAACAGTTGAGCTGGACCGACAATCGCGCGCCGATGAAGCCAGCCGCCAAAACCCTGCATCAATTGATGGCAGAAAAACTGGCGAAAAAACAATAAAAGCATAACAAGGTTCTCACAAACCTAACCAAAGCCTTTTTGCAGACGGCATGAAGCTGATGCCGTCTGCAAAATGCCGTGAAGCGATTGCAAGTGCTTCGGCAGTGCAAAAAACATCACGCAACACCGATTCCATTTTTGGAATCATCTGTTTTGATTATCATAATGAAGTTTAAATTAGATTAAGTCTTTCATTATTATAGTTAAAATGTTTAATCAACCCTAATATCCATTTTTTTTCGGAGAATGTAATGGAAACTTGGATTCAAAACTATTCGGCAGTTGGCGGTAGTGTCTACCTAACCGCTGCCGTGGCATTATTGCCAATCGTCTTTTTCTTTTTGGCACTGACCGTGTTGAAATTAAAAGGTTATGTTGCAGGCTTTTTGACGCTGCTGATTTCTATTTTGGTTGCCATTTTTGCTTTCGGCATGCCAACCAGCATGGCTTTGTCGTCTGCTGTTATGGGTTTTGCATACGGCATTTGGCCAATCGCATGGATTATCATCACTGCGGTATTCTTGTACAAAATCACTGTGAAAACAGGTCAATTTGACGTTATTCGTTCATCTGTGCTTTCTATTACCGAAGACCAACGTTTGCAAATGTTGTTGGTTGGTTTCTCTTTCGGTGCATTCTTGGAAGGTGCGGCAGGCTTTGGTGCACCAGTTGCGATTACCGCAGGTTTGTTGGTAGGTTTGGGCTTTAACCCATTATATGCCGCAGGTTTGTGCTTGATTGCCAACACTGCACCAGTGGCATTTGGTGCTTTGGGTATCCCAATCATCGTAGCAGGTCAAGTATCTAGCTTGGACCCATACCACATCGGTCAAATCGCAGGTCGTCAATTGCCAATCTTGTCGATTATCGTACCATTCTGGTTGGTAGCGATGATGGACGGTATGCGCGGTATTCGCCAAACTTGGCCAGCAGTTTTGGTTGCAGGCGTATCATTCGCGATTACTCAATTCTTAACTGCCAACTTCATCGGTCCAGAGTTGCCTGACGTAACTTCTGCTTTGGTGAGCTTGTTGTGCTTGTCATTATTCTTGAAAAAATGGCAACCTGCAGAAATCTTTACTTTCCAAGGCATGAAAAAACCTGAAGCGCGTAAAGAATCTGAATACTCAGCAGGTCAAATCGTTAAAGCATGGGCTCCTTTCGCCATCTTGACCGTATTCGTAAGCATCTGGACATTAAAACCAGTAAAAACTGCATTAGACGCAATCGGTTTGATTTCAATCGAATGGCCAGGCTTGCATAACTTGGTTGAACGTGCTGCGCCAATCATTTCTGACCCAGCAAAAGCGCCATACGCAGCTGTGTTTAAATTGAACTTATTGAGCGCGGTGGGTACAGCAATCTTGTTGTCAGCCATCGTAACGACTGTCTTGTTGAAAATGAAACCTGCTGATGCAGTGAAAACCTTCACTGAAACCTTGCACGAGTTGCGCTTCTCAATCTTGTCTATCGGCTTGGTATTGGGCTTTGCTTTCGTTGCCAACTACTCTGGTTTGTCATCAACTTTGGCTTTAGTTTTGGCTGGCACAGGCGCAGCATTCCCATTCTTCTCTCCATTCTTGGGCTGGTTGGGCGTGTTCTTGACAGGTTCAGATACTTCTGCCAACGCCTTGTTCGGTTCGTTGCAAGCACATACTGCCAACCAGTTGGGTATTTCTCCTGATTTGACAGTTGCTGCGAACACCACTGGTGGTGTAACAGGCAAAATGATTTCTCCACAATCAATCGCCGTAGCATGTGCTGCCGTTGGTTTGGAAGGCAAAGAATCAGACTTGTTCCGCTTCACTGTGAAACACAGTATCATCTTCTGTGTCTTCGTAGGTATCTTGACTGCCTTGCAATCTGCCGATTTCATGGCTTGGTCGTTGGTATTCTTCAGCAAATAATAGATTATTTTGCAAAATTCAAAATGCCCGATTTAATCGGGCATTTTTTTATTTGGCGCACAGATGCCGTCTGCACATCATAGTTTTACGCTATGATTCAAAAACAGCATAGACAAAGCATTCTTTTTTTCTATAAAATCCGCCACTTTCATTTAAACCAAACACATTGACGCGCTCAATGTGTTTTTTTCTGATTACTTTTTAAGCACATAAAGGAAAACTCATGTCAATTAAACAAGAATTTAAAGACTTCATCATGCGTGGTAATGTCGTTGATTTAGCGGTCGGTATGGTTGTCGGCACAGCGTTCAGCGGCATCGTGAAATCTTTGGTAGACGACGTTATCATGCCACCAATCGGTTTGTTACTCGGCGGCGTAGACTTCTCTAATTTGTTCATCACTTTGAAAGACGGTGCAAACGCACCTGAAGCTGGCTATGCCACTTTGGAAGCTGCCAAAGCCGCTGGCGCAGTAACCATGAACATCGGTTTGTTCATCAACACTGTCATCAGCTTTTTGATTGTGGCTTCTGCGATTTTTGTTGTAGTGAAATTGTTGAACAGCATGAAAAAGAAAAACGTGGAAGAAGCACCAGCAGAACCAAGCGAAGAAATTTTGTTGTTGCGCGACATCCGCGACTCTTTGAAAAAATAAGTTTTCAAATCATTTGAAATCATTTCAATAAAAAAATGCCGTCTGCAACTTATCCGCAGACGGCATTTTCAATAGCCTATTATTGCAACGCCATTTCTTGACGCACGGCATTCACCACGTCCATGCCAAACAAGGCATTGACATCGGCTTCATCAAAAACGTATTGCTCGTAACAAAAATCGCAGTCAATTTGCACACTGCCTTGCTCCGCCACAATTGAACCAACTTCTTCGCCGCCCAACAGCAACAACATATCGCTCACTTTGCCACGCGAACAGCTGCAGGCAAACTCCAACTCATCGGGCGTGAACACGCGCGGCGGCGTTTCGTGGAACAAGCGATACAGCAAATGTTGCGCGTCTAATTCACACAATTCTTGCGCCGTAACCGTGTCCGCCAAAGCAGTAACGTGCGCCCACGCGTCGTGGTCTAATGCTTCTTCGGGCAAACGTTGCAACAACAAACCGCTCACCACATCATCGCTCGCCGCCAAAGTGATGTGCGTTTCCAGCTGCTCCGAACGTTGCATATAATTCATCAGCATTTGCGCGATGCTTTCGCCTTCCAAAGGCACAACGCCTTGCCACGGCTCGCCGTCTTTCGGTTGCAACGTAATCACAAACACGCCGTTATCGCCCAGCAAATCGCGCAAAGTTTCGTCATCGCCGATGTTAGCGGTTTCGTCCCAACGCGCGGTCGCACGACAAGTGTGTTCCGAAGTCGCTTCCACCACCAACATTTTCAAACGCCCCTGCCCTTGCACTTGCACGGTCAGCGTGCCGTCCAGTTTCAAATTGCTCGACAACAATGCACCCGCCGCCAACAATTCGCCCAAAGCACGGCGAATCGCCAGCGGATAATGTTTGCGTTTGACAATGTGTTGCCACACATCTTGCAGCTGAACGTGCAAACCACGCACGGGCATATCGTCAAAAATAAAACGCGTGCGCACATTGATTTGAGAAGAAATTTGGCTCATTTTGTGTCCTAATCATCATGGAATGACGCACTATGTAGGGGCAGCACGCGATAAACTCAAGTCAAACGGCACAAAGCCGCCGCAAAGTGTTAAAATCGCGTTTTTTATTTCGCTGGCAAAGCCAAGTGCCACAAAAATAACAACACACACAAGGAAAACCCATGTGCCAACTACTCGGCATGAACTGCAACACGCCAACCGACATTATTTTTTCATTTGAAGGTTTTCGTTTGCGCGGCGGTTTGACCGACCACCATGCAGACGGCTTCGGCATCGGTTTCTTTGAAAACAAAGGCATACGCCTGTTTCACGACGACAAACCCAGCGCCAACTCGCCCGTTGCCGATTTGGTGAACAGCTATCAAATCAAATCCGAAAACGTGATTGCCCACATTCGCAAAGCGACACAAGGCGACAAATCGCTTGCCAACACCCACCCTTTCGTGCGCGAAATGTGGGGCGAATACTGGCTGTTTGCCCACAACGGACATTTGGAACATTTTCAGCCCGAGCAGGGGCAATTTTATCGCCCCGTGGGCAGCACCGATTCTGAACGTGCTTTTTGTTATATTTTGGAAAACTTGCGTCAGCAATTTAACGAAAAACCCGACCAAAAAACCTTATTTGATGCCGTCTGCAGTTTGGTGAAACACATTCGCAGCCACGGTTTATTCAATTTTATGTTGTCCAACGGCGAAGCGATGTTTGCCCACGCCAGCACGCTGTTGCACTACATCATTCGCCAAGCGCCGTTTGGCGAAGCGCGTTTGCTCGATGACGATGTGGCGATTGATTTTTCGGCTGTTACCACGCCCAAAGACCGCGTTGCCGTCATCGCCACCTTGCCTTTAACCGAAAATGAACACTGGCATCAACTCGCTTGCGATGAGTTGGTGTTGTTTCGCGATGGCGACATCGTGTTAAGCGACCGCCCCGAACAGCCACGCTATTTAAGCCAAGAAGAAGGTTTGGCGATTGCCCGCGCTGTTGGCGTGGTTGCCTAAACCATTCAAGCAAAACCGATTTAAACCCTGAAACATAAACGAAAAGATGGAAAAAAATGAACGCTAAAATGTTTGCCTTATTATTGAGCAGCTTTGCTTTAGTGGCTTGTTCACAACAAGCCGAAACTTCGGTTGCTGCCGACAGCACCGCTTCTGCCGCTTCACAAAGCAGCGCCGCCGCGCCAGCAGGCACAACGCTGACCACTGCAGACGGCAAAATCAGCCTGCAAGTTGCGGGTACATTCCAAGACCAAAGCAGCAACGCCGAATTATTGCCAGCAGGTTCTGACAAAAATGACATCGTCTTGTTGCAACAAGACAGCGCCGCCGACATCACGCTTTACGTTGCCAACTTGGGCAAACCGAAAAAAGACGCGGCTCAATATTTCGGCAATTTGAAAGCCGACTTGCAAGCCGATAAAGGTTTGAGCAACTTGAACATTCAAGAAGCCAGCGGCGACACAATCAGCTACAGCTACCAGGCTGAAGGCGTGAACGAATCTTGCACCACCCTGTACAGCGCAGACGCTTTGTATCAAGTGTGCGCCCACGGCACGGCAGACGCAGCACAATTGAGCAGCATCACCCAAAGCGCGCAATTCGTTGCCAAACCTTAATTCAGCAACTGCAGACGGCATGCCGTCTGCAGTTTGTTTTCAAAAAAACATTAAAACCGATACAAAGGGAAAAAGATGATTTTCAGCGATTTTGACACCCAAATGATGAGAAAAGCACTGGATTTAGCAGCGAATGGACGTTTTTCCACCAGCCCAAATCCGCGCGTTGGCTGCGTGATTGTGCAAGGCAAACAGATTGTAGGACAAGGTTTTCACTTGAAAACAGGCGAAGGTCATGCCGAAGTACACGCTTTGCGTCAAGCTGGCGAAGCGGCGCGCGGCGCAACCGCATACGTTACGCTCGAACCATGCAGCCATCACGGCAGAACGCCGCCTTGTGCGGAAGGCTTAATCGCCGCTGGCGTGAGCCGCGTGGTTGCGGCGATGACCGACCCAAATCCTTTAGTCGCAGGACGCGGTTTGCAAGCCTTACGCAACGCTGGGATTCAAGTGGTTAGCGGTTTGTTGGAAGCAGAAGCACGCGAACTCAATCGCGGATTTTTGTCGAGAATCGAACGCAATCGCCCTTTTGTGCGCGTGAAAATCGCCGCCAGCTTGGACGGCAAAACCGCACTTTCTTCGGGCGCAAGTCAGTGGATTACGGGCGAAGCGGCGCGTGATGATGTGCAGATTTTGCGTGCCGAAAGTTGCGGCATTTTAACGGGCATCGGCACGGTTTTGGCGGACAATCCGCGTTTGAACGTGCGCGCTTTTCCCACTTTGCGCCAACCTGCGCGCATCGTGGTAGACAGTCAGCTGCAAATGCCCTTGGACAGCCGTTTATTGCAAGACGACAGCAGCCCTTTCATCATCGCCACCATCAGCCAAGACCCAGCGCGTTTACAAGCCTTATCGGCGTTTGCCCACGTCAAAATCCTGCAGACGGCAAGCAAAAACGAACGCGTGGATTTAGCCGATTTACTGCGTCAGCTGGCGGAACTCGGCTTGGGTGAAATCATGGTAGAAGCAGGCGCAGTGTTGGCGAGTGCCTTCATTCAAGAAAACCTTGCCGATGAAATCGTGTTGTATCAAGCGCCGAAAATTTTGGGCGACCAAGCACGCGGTTTGTTCGTTTTGCCCGAAAATCCACGCACGCTCACCCAACAACCCGACTGGCACGCCAGCGACATTCGCAGCATCGGACAAGACATCAAATGGACTTTGCGTAAACGTTAAGCCGCATCGCACTTGCGTTTCACGCTTGATTGCGTTTCACGATTACCCTATTTTCATCAAAAAATATGCCGTCTGCACAATGAAATTTTTCAGTCGCAGACGGCGTCGTTTTACTTTATCGCCATTTAAAGCATCATTTTCACAACATCAAAAGAAGCTCATGATGAACCCAGCTTACGCCCCCTTATTTCAAACCTACACCTTCAACAACGGCAAAACCGTCAAAAATCGCTTTGTGGTCGCCCCGATGACGCATTGGTCTTCGGACGCACACGGACACGCCACGCCTGACGAACTCGCTTACATCAAAGCAAGGAGTCAAGGTTTTGGGCTGTTTGTTACAGGCTCAATCGCCGTATCCAAACAGGCGATTTCCTTTTCAGGACAACCGCTTGCCATCAATGATGACGATTTGCCCAGCCTAAAAAGCGTGGCGGACACCATCAAATCAGGCGGTGCGCTCGCCATTGCCCAGCTGCAACACGGCGGTGCGGCAGTGCTGCCTGAATTGAATGGCGGCAAAATTCTCGCCCCAAGTTCATTTAAAAACAAGGAATTGGAAACCGCTTACGGCAAACAACTCGTTACCGCAGACGGCATGAGCCAAGACGAACTCATGCAAACGCAAGCCGATTTTG
>JAUNMN010000056.1 GCA_030531795.1 Neisseria sp. | reverse complement strand
CATCGCCATGGGCAAAGCCGTGAACCAAATCACGATTTTAGACGACGAACAAGAAATCGCCCTGCCCGAGTCAAATAAAGACGAAGCAGCGAACGCGATTGTGGCTCGCTTGGCTGAACTTCTGAATAAGCGTTAATTATTCAAATCCTAATAAACCGAATGCCGTCTGCAAATCAACCTGCAGACGGCATTTTTTATACTCGCTTCAATCGCATTGATTCAAATCGCGTTTTCTCACAAATCCTACTTTCCAGCAAAACACGTTTTATTTTTTCCAATACGCTGGCGTGAACAAAATGAACACGGTGAAAATTTCCAAGCGTCCGAGTAGCATGACGGCGCTGCACAGCCATTTTTGCACGTCGCTGAGCATGGCGTAGTTATAGGCTGGGCCGACTGCGCCCAAACCTGGGCCTGCGTTGGTGATGCAGGCGATGGTCGCGGTGAGTGCGGAAACGAAGTCCATGCCGCTGGCGAGCAAGGCAAGTGTGAACACGACCACAGTCATGAAATACACGAAAATGAACGCCATCACCGCCATCGCCATGCGTTCGGACACGCTGCGGCGATTGAGTTTGACGGTTTTCACCGCGTTTGGGTGCAAGAGCAAAGACACTTCGCGCAAGCTGAATTTTGCCAACACAATCGCGCGCGCGAGTTTGATGCCGCCGCCCATGGAGCCTGTGTTCGCCAACACGTTTGCCAAGAAAAACATCCACAGCGTAACAATCAGCGGCCATTGCCCAAAATCGGCGTTGGCAAAGCCGTTCGCCAAACCGATGGACACGAAATTAAAGGCGGTGTAACGCAGGGCATCGGCGAAATCGTAGTAATCGGCGTAGCTCAAATAAATCGCCGCCGCCAAAATGCTGGCACACAAAACCAGCAACATGATGCGCACTTCTTCATTTCGCCAATACGGTTTGAGCGATTTTTCGCGCGCCGCACCGAAATGGCAGGCGAAGTTCATGCCACCCAAAATCGTGCCAAGCATAATCACACTTTCTACCGCCACCGAATCAAAATTCGCGATGCTGTTGTCGTAAGTCGAGAAACCGCCAAGCGAAAAAGTGGACATCGCGTGGCAAATCGCGTCAAACCAAGTCATGCCCGAGAGGCGCAAGGCAATCGCCACCAAAACGGTGAAAAACAAATACACTTGCCACAGCCGTTTTGCCGTCTGCGAAATGCGCGGCGCCATTTTGTTGTCTTTGTCTATACCAGGGATTTCGGCTTTAAAAAGCTGCGTGCCGCCCACGCCCAAGAGCGGCAAAATCGCCACCGCCAACACGATGATGCCCATGCCGCCGAGCCAGTTCATCATGTGTCGCCAAAAATTCAGCGTCGGTTCGAGTTTGTCCAAGCCAACAAACACCGTTGCGCCTGTTGTGGTTAAACCGCTAATCGCTTCAAAAAACGCGTCGGTGTAGCCGATGTTGGGCAAATACCAGTAAAACGGCATCGCCGAAATCGCGGCAAAACCCAGCCACAACATCACAACCAGCGTAAAACCGTCGCGCACCCGCAATTCCTGATGATGTTTCAGCGTGAGCAAGCAAATCAGCAGCGAACCGAGCAAAGTCGCGGCGGCGGTGCTGGCAAAAGCCTGAAACGTGCCGTCTGCAAACCACAGCGCCACACCCGCTGGAATCGTTAAAACCAGCGCAAATAAAATACCCAATTTGGATAAAACATGAATAATCGGAATAACTTTATACATTTGTGTTTTGTGTTCAAAAAGAGATATTTGCCGTCTGCAGACGGCATTTTGTTGCTATTCCTAGCCAAAAAAGCCCATTTTCACTTGAATCAATTTTTCCAATTCGCGCGTCACGCGGCGGCGTGAAACAAAGAAAATCATGTGGTCGCCATCTTCAATCAACACATCTTCTTTGTGTCCCATAATCACTTCTTCGTCGCGCACCAAAGCCGCGATGTGGCAACCTTGCGGCCATTTCACTTCCGACACTTTGCGTCCAACCAAAGCCGACGTTTCTTTCGTGCCATGCACCACCACTTCCACCGCTTCAGCATTGCCACGGCGCAAAGGATGCACCGCCACCACATCGCCTTGACGAATGTGCGCCAAAATACTGCCAATCGTAATCAAATGCGGCGACACCACAATATCAATCTGATTGCCTTCCAATAAATCCACATAACGGCTGCGGTTGATAATCGTGATAACCCGTTTCGCGCCCAAATCTTTGGCAAGCAAACTCGCCATGATGTTGTTTTCATCGTCATTCGTCAGCGCAAGGAAAACGTCGATTTCATCGATGTATTCGTGGTCGAGCAACTCTTCGTCGCTTGCCGAACCGTGCAACACCAGCGTGTTGTCCAAGTTTTCCGCCAACCATTCGGCGCGATTTGCATTGCTTTCCAGAATTTTAATATCATATTGATTTTCCACTTGTTTTGCCAAGCGATAACCGATTTTACCGCCGCCCGCAATCATCACGCGACGCGTTTGCTGCTCAAACGGACGCAACTCGCGCATAATCGTTTTGACATAACGCGAATCCGCCAAAAAACACACTTCATCGCCTTCAATAATCACGGTTTGCGCGGTTGGCACAATCATGCGGTTGTTGCGGTAAATCACACAAATTTGGCAATCCACGCCATCGGGCAAGTGCGTATTGATTTCGGCAATCGGTTTATTCAGCAACAAACCGCCTTTATGTGCTTCTAAAATCACCATACGCGCTTTATCTTCGGCGAATTTCAACACTTGCAGCGCACTGGTATAGTTCAGCAAACCGACCAAACGTTCTGTTACCAACTGCTCGGGGCTAATCGAATCGGTAACGCCTAAAGCGTTCAAAACTTGCGCTGTGCCGTCTGCATCTTCGTTAAATTCCAAATAATCGGTTTGACGCACACGGGCGATGCGGTCGGGAATATTGAACAAATCGGCGGCGATTTTGCACGCCACCAAATTCGTTTCGTCTTGTCGCGTTAATGCCAGCAACATATCGGTATCCGCCGCACCAGCCGATTCCAACACCAAAGGCGACGCGCCATTGCCAACTATAGTTTGCACGTCCAAACGGCTACCGATGTTTTTGAGCGCGTCTTCGTCAATGTCAATAATGGTAACGTCATTATTCGGCAAAGCCGCCAAGTTTTGCGCCACGGTTGAGCCAACTTGTCCGCTGCCTAAAATCAGGATTTTCACACTTTATCCTCTGTGAAAAAGCAAAACGCGTATTGTACTCCACTTTACAAACAAGCAAAAACGATGCCGTCTGCAAACCAAAATGTGCAGACGGCATCTGTGTTTTCCAAAATGTCAAACGCTGTTAAAACGGTTTCATGCGTGCCAAAAACACCATGGTACCGATACACGTCATCGCCAAAACGTAGAACAGATAAGCGTTTGCCGTTTTCGGCGTGCTTTTCATCGCCTTTTTGCCAAGCAACACATAAGCCACCAGCAACAATAATTTCACGCCCAACCAGTTAAACGCAAACGGCGACCATTTGGTCAAGTGCATCAAATACAAACCCAAAAACAGCAGCAGCGTGTCATTGATGTGCGGCAACACCTGCAAAAACGCAGGCACGCGTCTTTCGCCCTCGCTCACAAACGCCCAAAAGCGAATATTGAACAAAATAATGGTCATCGCCACCAAAAACATATGGCTGTGTTTGACAATCAAATAATCCATTGCGTTCTCTTTGTAAAAAAATCGGTATAAAAGTCGGCATGATAAAGGCAAAAACCGCCAAAAACTTTGATTAAAATCCAGTTTTGCTCATCGCCAACAAATACGGCGGACGATTTTTCTGATTGATGAACTGATAACGCAACACCCGAAACGCGTGTTGCGGCAAATCGCT
>JAUNMN010000055.1 GCA_030531795.1 Neisseria sp. | reverse complement strand
CATGACGGCGTGAAGAGTGAAACTGCCAACCGCACCCGCGACACGCAATTTGTGCAATCGGGCTACATTCAAGGCTATTCGCGCGGTTATCAAAAAGTGGGCGAAACTAAAGAATACGGTCCATCTGCCCTCGGTTATGTTTATTACTTCGGCACGAATCCTGCCAAAAATCTGCCAACCAGCAACAGCATCACATACAAAGGTACATGGGATTTTGTTACCGATGCCGTGAAAGCGCGTTCAAGCAACAGAATTTCAGGCTTAAACAGCGAAATCACAGCAGACACGGCGCGCTCGCCTGCGCGTAACTACGGCGCAACGTCTTTCCATGAATCGGTAAACAGCGACAAAACCAAAGGCGAAGTGGGACACAGCAGCGAGTTCAGCGTGAATTTTGCTGACAAAACCTTAACAGGTAAACTGATGCGTAACGCGCCTACTTCTAGCCCTGATTCGCAAGAAAAAAATACGCGCTACACCATCAGTGCCAACATCAAAGGCAACCGTTTTGTCGGCAAGGCAACTGCCGTTGAAAAACCCGATTTCTTCAAAAATGCCAATGGAGAATTTCCAAGCGATTTGGATTTGAATGCTGACCGTTTGGAAGGCGGTTTCTTTGGCAACAACGCTGAAGAGTTGGCGGGTAAATTCATGAGCAACGACAATTCTTTGTTTGGCGTGTTTGCGGCAAAACGTGGCGAAGCAGAAACCACGCCTACTTATGATGCGGTTTCGGTTGCCAAAAACGACTTTAGCAAAACAGAGTTGGACACTTATGGCAATGTTTTGACCAAATTAGTGATTAACGGCAAAGAATTTGATTTGTTGCCGTCTGCAATTGATGCCAGCAAAACTTACCAAATCAGCGAACACGCTTTAGCAGACGGCAAAAAGTTGAGCATCTACACTTGCTGCAATAATTTAAGTTTCGTCAAATTCGGCACTTATCAGTTGGGCGGCAATTTGTACAACTTCTTGCAAGGCGAGCGCACATCTTTGGCAGACATGAACGCTTTGAGCGGTTCGCTCACTTACAAAGGCAACTGGTTGAGCAGCGTGTTGTTGCAAGGCGGTCAGGCATTCCAACCATCTGGTAGCGCAGAATTTAATGTCAATTTAAGCGACAAAACCTTAACAGGCAGCTTGTTGAGCGACAATAAATCTTCTGTGTTCAACATCACGGGCACAGTAGACAAAAACGGTTTCACTGGCACAGCCAGCACACCAAACGGCGGCTTCAATTTGGATACAGGCGGCAGCCAATATTTGAATGCGAAAGCTGAAGTAACGGGCGGCTTCTACGGTCCACAAGCAACCGAATTAGGCGGCGTGTTCCACACTAAAGACGCAAGCAAAGACCAAGTCGGAGGCGTGTTTGGTGCGAAACGTCAAGTGGCTGCACAATAAGCATCACTTAAACTTCTTCATTATTTTAAATAATTGAAAACAAAGGATAAGTATGCAAAATCATTTTCAACCCAATAAAATGGTTTTGGCGTTGCTGTCTGCACTGGTGGTGCAGACGGCATATGCCGATGAAGTGGCACAAGCCGTTGAATTAAAACAGATTGAAGTAAAAGCCAAAAAGCGCGTTGGCAGAAAAGACAATGAAGTAACGGGCTTGGGCAAAGTCGTGAAATCCAAAGAAAAAATCAGCGAAGAGCAGATTTTGGGCATACGCGATTTGACGCGCTACGACCCTGGCATTGCCGTGGTGGAACAAGGACGCGGCGCGAGCAGCGGCTATTCCATTCGTGGCGTAGACCGCAACCGCGTGGCTTTGGTTGTGGACGGTTTGCCGCAAGCGCAATCGTATTTAACTCAAAACTCCGATGCCAACGGCGGCGCGATTAACGAGATTGAATACGAAAATCTGCGTTCCATTGAAATCAGCAAAGGCGCAAGTTCGGCAGAATACGGCAACGGCGCGCTGGGCGGCGCGGTCGGTTTTGCTACTAAAGATTCTAGCGACGTGATTAAAAGCGGACAAAACTGGGGTTTGGACAGCAAAACCGCGTATTCCAGCAAAAACAATCAGTTCACGCAATCTTTGGCGGCGGCTGGGCGAGCTGGCGGCTTTGATGCTTTGTTGCAACACACTTACCGTCGCGGTTCGGAAATTGAAGCGCACGACGCGATTCACGATGTGCAACAAAGTTTCACACGTTGGGCAGGCGCGGAAACGACCGATGCCAATCCCAATGCACGCCACACTTGGTTTGTGGTTCAAGACGATTGTGCAGACGGCAGCAACTGCGCCCCCAAAGCCAAAGCAACTTTGGTGAAGAAAAACGAAACCGTCAGCGCCAGCGAATACACAGGCCCCGACCGCATCGCGCCGAATCCGATGGATTACGACAGCCGCTCTTGGCTGTTTAAAGGCGGTTTCCGTTTTGACCCGCAACATTATGTCGGCACGGTGTTTGAACACACCCAGCAAAACTACGACATTCAAAATATGTTGCGCCCAAGTTATTACGCGGTTGCCAGTAACACCCGCACGCGTGATGACCAAGACACCAACTTAAAGTCATTCAGCGATTCAGGCATATACCGCAACAATCCGAATGAAGCCTTTGGTTTACCCAGCTCAGTCGGCAACGACCGCAGCTTGGCTTTGGCGGAAGCACACTTTTTTGATGAACACCATCGCAAACAGCGTTTGGGCGCGTTTTACGAATACAGCAATCCTGCCAAAAACGGTTGGGCAGACAAGGCACAAATCAGTTTTGATAAGCAAGACATCAAACTCAACAGCCACTCGCGTTTGCTGCGTTGTAGCACTTATCCAACTATAGACCCAAATTGCCAAGTAACACCTAACTTGGCTTGGTCTTGGAAAGAAACCGACCGCAACATTTATCAAGAAACACATAACTTGTTGAAATTCAACTGGGAAAAAGAACTGCAACTGAGCAACAGCAAACATCGCCTATTCGGTAGCATCGGCTATGACAAATTCAAGTCTATATTGCAACGCACTGAATATAAAAGACAATATCTTGATGATGCCAATAATTACCCATTTGTAGAAATCGGTTCTGCAGACGGCACATTTGCCAATCCACGCATCTACAAAATGGTGTCGCCAACAGTCGTCAATGGCGACTATTGCGATTACACTGGCAACAAAAAAGATGTTACCGACTGCACGCCACGCAAAATCACAGGTTCAAACATCTTCCTTGCCTTGCGCGACAATATTTCGTTTGGCAAATATGTGGACTGGGGTTTGGGCGTACGCTACGACCGCCACACTTTCAAAACCAACGACGACTGGATTTCATCAGGCACATACAAAAACTGGTCTTGGAACAGCGGTTTAACAGTAAAACCAACCGACTTTTTGGCTTTGTCGTATCGCATTTCCAGCGGCTATCGCGTGCCTGCGTTTTATGAATTATTCGGTAGACGCGTGCGCGGCACAACCAACGACAGCGTGAGCAAAAACGCACACCACGTTGGCAAGTTTGAAGCAGAAAAAGCGCTCAATCAGGAATTTGGTGTGGGCTTTAAAGGCAACTTCGGTTTCTTGGAAGTGAGCCATTTCTACAACAAATACAAAGACATGATTGCTGAAGGCAAAGTGGCGGGCGGCGATGAAAACATCGGCTACCACAATCTGCAAAACTTAACACTCACTGGTTTTAATGTGTTGGGCAAAATTGACTGGAACGGCGTGGCATCGTTCTTGCCAGAAGGTTTGTATTCCAACATTGCGTTTAGCAAAATCAAAGCGAAAAAACGCAGCATTCGTGAAGGCTACACTTTCGCCAGCGACCCACTGCTCGACACTTTGCAACCGTCTCGCATCGTGTTGGGTTTGGGCTACGACCACCCAGATGGCAAGTGGGGCATCAACAGCACGATGACTTACTCAAAAGCCAAAAATCAAGACGAATTGCTCGGCGCGCGTTATTTCAGCAATGGCAACGACGCGCAAGCGGCAACCGCTTTGAGCAGCAAACGCTGGTATATCTATGATTTAACTGGCTATGTGAATCTGAAAAAATTTCTCACTTTGCGCGCAGGCATCTACAAC
>JAUNMN010000018.1 GCA_030531795.1 Neisseria sp. | reverse complement strand
CATAAATCAAACATTGCTGATTTTTTCGCAAGTATCATTCAATTTCCTTTATAATCCGCCACTTTTTCTTTCTTTTTTTCCGCCCAAATCATGCCTTACACCGAACCCTATTTTGCCTTATTAGACGATGCGCTGGCGCAACGTGCCACTTATTTTTCGGATTACCAAAACAGTGTTTTTCTCAACGCAGACGGCATCGACACTTTAGACAACGCCTTGCAACAAGGTTGGACAAAAGGTTGGCATTCGGTTTTGATGGTGGATTACGAATGGGGTTTGCCCTTGCTAAACGTGCCGTCTGCAAAAAGCGAAGGCATTTTGGCGATTCACTGGTTTGCCCAAAAAGAAATCATTGACAATCCCGAACAATGGCTAGCCGAACGCAGTCAAAATCAAACCGCTTGGCTGGGCAAAATTCAAAAAAACATCAATAAAAATCAATATATTGAAAGCATCAAACACATTCACGAAGCGATTCGCCGCGGCGACACTTATCAAATCAACCACACCATTCGTTTACACTTAAACGCTTATGGCAATCCTCTGGCTTTGTATCGCCAATTGCGTCAGCCCGTGCCTTATGCCGCTTTGTGTTGTTTGCCTGATGAAACACAACAAACGCGCTGGACTTTGTGTTTTTCCCCCGAACTGTTTTTCCAGATTTCTGCAGACGGCATCATCGCCAGCGAACCGATGAAAGGCACTGCACCGCGTTTAAATGACGGGCAAGACGAACAGCGCGCCAAAAACCTGAAAAACGATGTCAAAAATCGTGCCGAAAACGTGATGATTGTGGACTTGTTGCGCAACGATTTGGGCAAAATCGCCGAAATCGGCAGCGTGCGCGTGCCTGAACCGTTTAAGGTGTCGCCTTTTGGCAGCGTGTGGCAAATGACTTCGCGCGTGGAAGCAAAACTATTACCGCAAACCCAGTTTAGCGATGTGTTGCGTGCGACCTTTCCTTGCGGTTCGATAACAGGTGCACCGAAAAAAATGAGCATGCAAATCATTGATTCTTTGGAACAAGAAAAGCGCGACATCTACACAGGCAGCATCGGATTTTTAACGCCGTGCGACAGCAGCGTAGGTTTTCACGGCACATTCAATGTCGTGATTCGCACTTTACAACTCACTGAAACCCAAGAAAAAAATGTTTATAGCGGCATTTATGGCGTGGGTTCAGGCATTGTCATTGACAGTGATGCCGAAAACGAATGGCAAGAATGCGACTGGAAAGCGCGTTTTTTACAGCAAAATGCGCCGTTTGGTGTGTTTGAAACCTTGCGTTGTGAAAACGGCGAATGTGCTTTGCTGAAACGCCATTTGTGCCGTCTGCAGACGGCAAGCGATGCTTTAAACCTGCCTTTACCTACTGATTTTAAAGAACAAATTCGCAATTACTTAAGCCAACTGGGCGAAGGTTTGTTCCGCGTCAAAATTCACTTAACTGCAGGCGGCATCAGCATTCAGCACGCATCGTTTAGCGATGCGGATTTACCCAAAATGCAAAAAGTGTTGTTACACAATGATTTATTTGCCAACAGCGACATTCAACGCCGTTTCAAACACGACCAACGCCAACATTTAGACCACATTTGGCAACAGGCTCAACAGCAAAACTCGTTTGACGCTTTATTATTCAATCAAAACAATATCTTGCTAGAAGGTAGTCGCAGCAATGTGTTTGTTAAAATCGCTGGCGAATGGCACACGCCTGCTTTGGATTTGGACATTTTAAACGGCATCATGCGTCAAGAAATTTTAGCCAAGCCTCAACGCTATTTGGCTTGTGAACGCGTTACAGAAAGCCACATTTCACGCGAAATGCTGTTAAAAGCAGAGAAAATCATGCTATCCAACGCCTTGCGCGGCGTGTTTGCAGTGGATTTGATTGTGTAACACCCAAAGCGCATTTTGCCCAAAACAAAACGAGATGCTGCACTTGCAGACGGCATCATAAGTCAAGAAAATCAAGCAATTAAAATGAGTCAATCCAACAACGCCCTACTCGAACAAATCGTTTTACGCGCATCAGGCACGCGCGCCAGCAGCGGCAATCACATTGAAATTCTGCTCGACAGCACCGAGAATTTTCCTGCTTGGGAAGCGGCGATTTTGGCGGCACAAGAAAGCGTGTGCATTGAAATGTACATCATCGCCAACAACGCTTTTGGCAAGCGCATTCGGCAGATTTTGTTGGACAAACTGGCGCAAGGCATCGCAGTGGCGATTGTCTACGACTGGTTGGGCAGCCTGCCTGCCAGCGTGTTTGGCTATTTTCGTCCGCTGATTCAGGCGGGCGCAACCGTGCGCGCTTACCATCCGCCCAGCCGCGCTTTAGGTTTGTCGTTTATCTCACGTAATCATCGTAAGTCCATCATTATTGACGAAAAAATCGCTTTTGTGAGCGGCTTGTGCATTTCGTCTAACTGGCAAGGCGATGCCGCAAAAAACATCGCTCCTTGGCGCGATACGGGTTTGAAATTGACTGGGCCGATTGTGCAAGAAGTGTTGGCGGCGTTTACCGACAGCCTGCAATCGCAAGGCGGCAAACTGCCTGCGCGTTTGCGCAACTACGAAGCTGGCGAAGGTTCGCCGTGTGGCAATGCCGCCGCTCGTGTGCTGGCGACCACGCCCGACAACATCAACACCATGCGTTTGGATTTGAATTTAATCGGTTTGGCGCGACAAAATTTGTGGCTGACCGATGCCTATTTTATGCCTACGCGTATGTATGTGCAGGCATTGATTAACGCGGCGAACGCTGGCGTGGACGTGCGCATACTGGTGCCGCGAACATCCGACATCAAATGGATAGGCACGGTTTCGCGTACCCAATACCGCAGTTTGCTGGAAGCTGGCGTGCGCGTGTTTGAGTGGAACGGCACGATGTTGCACGCCAAATCGGCGCTGATAGACGGACAATGGGCACGCGTGGGCAGCACCAATTTGAATTTGTCGAGCTGGTATGCCAATCGCGAGCTGGACATTTCCATTGAAGACCCCAACACGGTTTACCAACTTGAGCGAATTTTTTTGAACGATTTGAACCAAGCGACCGAAGTGATTTTAGACGCACAATCGCACGCCCGTTTGCGTGAAAACCGCAGCCAAACGTTTGCAGGTTTGAAAAAACTGCACCCCGACCAACTGCGTTTGGCATGGCGACAAATTATGCAATTGAGTTTGGCATTTGACACTTCGGATTACGCGACGCGTTGGGTTGCACCCAGCGAAGCGTGGGCAAGTTTGAGCATAGGCATCAGTTTGATTTTATTCGCAGTTTTTCTGTATTTCGTGCCACAAATTTTGCTTTATCCGCTGCTGCTGATTTTGGGGTTGAGCGGCGGCATTGCGGTTTGGCAAGCGAGTAAACGTTTGTGGCAAGTGCGACAAAATCAGGCAAACCGCCAAAAATGATGCCGTCTGCAGACGGCATCTTGATTTATTCTGGCTTTGAATCTGAACTTGATTCTGAATTTGGCTGACGCGGTTTTTCGTGGGCATTGAACGGCAAATCCAAAAATGGCACTTCCACAATGCGTTCGTGCAATTCCAAAGCCGCTTCAATCACAGGTTTGTCCACCATTTTGCCATCGATTTCAAACACCGCTTCTTGCGTTGCTTGATAATGTTTCACCACTTTTTTGGCAAACGCCCACTCTTCATCGTTTGGTGTATTGAAGTATTGCACGATAGACACTTGGCGCGGATGAATGCACAACGCGCCGCCAAAACCCAGCTCGCCACAATTGCGCAAATGCGCGATGAAACCGTCTTTGTCTTGGAAATCGGGATACACGCTCTCAATCGGTGCAGGTAAACCGTTCGCTTTGCTGTGCAACAACAAGTCGCCACGCAAGCGGTTCATCAAGGCTTTGCCCGCTTCGCTGTTCAATTTGATGCCCAACTCACGCGCCAAATCCAAACAACCAAAAGTCAAAGCAAACAAACCTTTAGCCTTCGCCAACTCGGGCAACGCCAACCAAGCCGCCGCACTTTCTAATTGTGCCAAAACAGGTTTACCCGTTTGTTCTGCCGTGGCTTCAATTGCCGTCTGCGTTTCGGTTTTCGGCAAAACCACGCCTTGAATCGCAACCATTTCATTCAATTTCAATAAAGCGGCGATGTCGTCTGCATAATATTCCGAACCATAAGCATTGATGCGCACCCAAATTCTGTCGGTTGACTCCGCCAGCTGCGGCAATTGCGCCAATGTTTCGGCACGCACACGCGCTTTGTCCTCGGGTGCAATCGCGTCTTCCCAGTCCAAAATAATTGCGTTGGGCAAGGTGTAGCGCACGCTTTCCAACTTATCCAAACGATTCGCTGGCACAAATAAATAAGATTCAATAAATTGATAAACCACCAACATTTGCCCGCTCCGAATTTTCAGGTTTTGAAAACGGCAATTTTCCAGCATTTTTCTGTTATGATGCAACTTCTTTACGCAAACGCCGATTTGATTCGGTTGGCAGACAATTTTCGCGCCGAGCGCAACTCAAACCCTTTCTTTGGTAACTTTTGGAGAACATCATGAGCAAAACCATCATTCACACCGACAACGCCCCTGCCGCCATCGGCGCATACAGCCAAGCGGTGCGCGCAGGCAACACCGTTTACATGAGCGGTCAAATTCCGCTTGACCCAGCAAGCATGGAAATTGTCGGCAATGGCGATTTTCGTGCCGAAACGCATCAAGTTTTCAAAAACTTGCGTGCGGTTGCTGAAGCGGCTGGCGGCTCGTTGAACGATATTGTGAAAGTGAACGCCTATTTAACCAACTTGGGCAATTTCGCGATTTTCAATGAAGTGATGGCGGAATATTTTGCCCAACCATTCCCTGCGCGCGCGGCAGTTGGCGTTGCTGCTTTGCCCAAAGGCGTGCAAGTGGAGGCTGAAGCGGTGTTGGTGTTGAACGACTAAAATCGCATGGCGATGCCGTCTGCAGATTGTTTCAGCCTGCAGACGGCATCAGTTTTATAGTCTTTTAAATTTAAAATGATACAGCGTTGCTTCGCCTCGCCGTACTAACTTGTACTGTCTTCGGTCTCGTGCCTTGTCTCATTTTTTGTTATTTGACTATACTGAATAATCAAAATCTTATTGAAATCCAAAGCATGAATGCTCGTCCTTTGTCTGCCGCCGAAATCGCCGCTGCCCAAACCGTGTTTGGCGATAGTTTGGACTACTCGCGCATCCGCATTCATCGTGGCTTGCCCTATTTTCCTTGGCTCAACGCCGCCATCGTCCCAAACGGACACATTTATTTTCCGCGCCACGCCTGTCCAGACGATTTCACTTGCCACAGCCCGCAATTTTTGCGTTGGCTGATACACGAGTTGGCGCACGTTTGGCAGTGGCAACACGGTTTTCACACATGGCTCGGCGGCATCTTGATTGCCTGTCGTGGCGGCTACTGGCGCAAACGCGCGTATCAAAGCGATGCGTTTTCGCGTTCGGCGCATTTTCATCAGCTGAACATGGAACAGCAAGCTGAAGCGATTGCCGACTTGTTTATGCAAATCCATTATTCGCAATTTTCTGCCCTTTTTCCGCGTGCCAGTGCCGATTTTTTGCACGGCAAACGCGATTTTAGCCAGTTGCCAGCCTATTTCTGCCACATTCCTCGCCACGCGTGTGCCTAAAATCGGTATAATTCCAGCCAGTTTTTCTCTTGATTGCCAACAAGGACAACATCATGACCGACTCTATCCACTTGCCCGCGATTGAACTCAAAGCAGGCAGCGTTGCTTTACCAGGTTCAAAAAGCATCAGCAACCGCACGCTTTTGCTCGCCGCCCTATCTGACAACGCTTGCACCATCAAATCTTTGCTCAAATCAGACGACACCGACCGAATGTTGGAAGCCTTGGCGAGTTTGGGTGTGCAGGTAACGCCAACTGCAGACGGCATCGTGGTGCAAGGTTGTGCAGGCAAATTTCCGAATCGCAGCGCCGATTTGTTTTTGGGCAACGCAGGCACGGCGTTTCGCCCTTTGACCGCCGCTTTGGCGGTGTTGGGCGGCGACTACCATTTGCACGGCGTGGCACGAATGCACGAACGCCCCATCGGCGATTTGGTTGATGCTTTGCGTCAGGCTGGTTGCGAAATTGATTATTTGGGCAACGAAGGCTATCCGCCCTTACAAATCAAAGAACGCCAAGCCAACGCTGCCAACCGCGTACAAGTAAAAGGCAATGTTTCCAGCCAGTTTTTAACCGCCTTGTTGATGGCTTTGCCTTTGACGGGGCAAGCGTTTGAAATTGAAGTGGTCGGCGAATTGATTTCTAAACCATACATTGATATTACTTTGAATTTAATGGAAAAATTTGGCGTTACCGTAGACAATCAAGATTATCGCCTGTTCCGTTTGCCAGCGAACGCACGCTACATCGCGCCTGAAGTCATTCACGTTGAAGGCGACGCTTCCAGCGCGTCTTACTTTTTGGCGGCAGGTTTGTTGTCGGGCAAAGCGATACGCGTTACAGGTTTGGGCAAAAACGCGATTCAAGGCGATGTGGCGTTTGCGCGCGAGTTGGAAAAAATCGGCGCAACGGTTGTGTGGGGCGACGATTTTATTGAAGTGTCGCGTGACGAGAATCAGGCGGTATTGCCTTTTGATTTGGACGCAAACCACATTCCTGACGCGGCAATGACTTTGGGCGTAGTCGCTTTGGCGACAGGCAAAACCTGCTCAATTCGCAACATCGGTTCATGGCGCGTCAAAGAAACCGACCGCATTGCCGCGATGGCAAACGAATTGCGCAAAGTCGGTGCAGAAGTGGTGGAAGAAGCCGAAGCCATTCACATCACACCGCCCGCCCAACTCATCGCCAACGCCGAAATCGACACTTACGACGACCACCGCATCGCCATGTGCTTCTCGCTCGTGTCGCTGCTGAACACGCCCATCATCATCAACGACCCACAATGCACCCACAAAACTTTCCCAACTTATTTTGAAGTGTTCCAGTCTTTACGTGCATAACGGTTGTATATGATTTGTGCATGAATTTAAGCAAACAATGCCGTCTGCGGTTTTCCAAATGCAGACGGCATTTTGATTGAGTAGGCAACAAAAAAGGATAGATGTTTATCTATCCTTTTATGCTGTTTGGGTGAGCATAAAACCCACCCAAACCATAAGCAAAAGCGTTCAGTTCATTAGAACGAATATTCTGCTTTCAGCCAGTAAGTACGCGGCATGCCCACCACGGCGAAGCTGCGGTCGTATTGACCACGTTGCACTTGCCAGTAGTTTTTATTGAACACGTTTTCTACCGAGCCGCTAATTGTGATTTTTTGTTTATCAGCCAATTTGCCCACATAACGCGCACCCACGTCCACTAAAGTGTATGACGGGAAAGCAAAGGCTTTGTCGGTGCGTTGGTATGATTTGCCCATGTGTTGCACTTGTGCATTCAAAGTCAAACCGTGTGTTTGTGGCACGTCCCACTCTACACCAGCTTTAGCTACGATGCGTGGTGCAGATACTTGTACTCCATCAACCAAAATATCTGCATAAGTTGGGAAATCATGCACGGTTGATTTCAAATACATCAAACCAAAATTCGGGCGCAAGGTCTTGTTCAAGAAATTACCGTAAACATTGAACTCTGCACCACGGTTCAATTCATAACCTTGAACCTTACCAGCTAATGCAGATGTTGCTGTGGTATTACCACGCCAATAACCTGGACGTTTAATTTGAAATACATTGAAGCTAGTAACCACATCGCCCCAATTTTTACGTACGCCCACTTCAAATTGACGACTCACTTTTGGTTCAGACATCTCACCTGTATCTGAGTCCACCGCGCCAGGTTCCAAGTCTTCCATATAATTACCATAAACTACCAAATTTGGATTTGGCACCCAAGCTGCCATCAACATTGGACTAAAACGATTGGCACTAACTTTTGTGGCATCAATATTATCTTTTTGCTCAACTTGTTGGAAACGTCCTCCTAAAGTCAAACGATAACGGTTATTAGCGAAACCTAAAGTATCAGATGCAGCCACACTATTTGCCAAAACTTTGGTATCCAAGTTTGCTGATGCCTCCCACTCTGTACCCAAATCCGAAGGCAAAGCAGCTAATTGTGTAGCAATATCTTGGGTTACATCAATATTCGCACCAGCTGTCGTTTGACGTGCTCCACGAATAGTCTGGCGACGACGATCTATGCGGTCTAATGCAACGCTCCAGTTATGCGATACTGGACCCGTCTCAAAATAACCACGTCCGCTCAGATTAAAGCTACTGGTTTGAAAACGTTGGTCAGTTAAGCGTGAACGACCTGGGTCGAAAAGATTAGGGTTTCCATTTGTACCAACTCGCGTAACACGACCTGTGCGACTAACTGTGTTTGCAGAAGTTGCGGTTGGTGAAGCGAAGTTGCCGTAATAACGTGCATCATTATGACCAATGCCGCCCGTGATTTGGAAATTGTCGCTTACATCATATTCAAACGTCAGCATATTGGTTTGACTACGCGTTTTAGTCGATTGCCATTTTGGCGATAAATTTACAGAACCATCAGGTGCGGTAAACAATTGTGCATTCAAATTTTGAATATCCTGAATGCGACCGCGACCGCCTGCGACAAAACGATTGGCATAAAACGAGTCAAATGCCACACGCAGGTTTTCGCCACGGTAATCCGCGTTAATAGAAAACTCACGGTTTTTCTCTTCATGATTTTCGCGCGGTGTATCGCCTTGACGCATCAAACCATTCACACGAACGCCAAATTGTTTGTCCGCACCAAAACGCTGTCCCAAATCCACGTTCACTTGTGGGCGGTTATCACTGAAATATGCCAAACCAATTTTACGGTCGCCTTCATCGCTGGCTTTTTTGGTTTCAATATTCAAAGCACCTGAAACCGCACCTTCTGGGTCCATGCCTGTTACTGCAGTTGATGCGCCTTTAATCAATTGCGCCGATGCCACTTGCACGCTTGATGTGCCTTGCGTGCCATACATGCCAGCCAAGCCGTTTACGCTGAACTGACGCGCGTCCAATTGGAAGCCACGGAAATACAAGCCAGTTAAGGTGTTGCTTTCGCCACCGAATTGCCAAGTGGAAGCATCGCGTTTAGCAACCGCGTCTACCAAAGTGCGTTCTTGTGATTTTTCAATCACTTGTTCATCGTAGTTCACAACCGTAATCGGCGCAGTAAAAGCATTTGCTTTGCCCAACAAGCTCAAGTTTACGCGGTCGCGCAAATCGCCGTCGCTGGCAATAGAAAATGATTTCACGCCTTTGGCTTTCACAACCACTTCTTGCAATTGCGTTTGTTCTGGCGTTTCGTTTGCCGAAGCAAATGCGCTCATCACAAGTAATGGAATTACAGCAAATTTTTTGTTCATTGCATTTCTCTTCATGAAGTTTTAATACAGATTAAAGATAAATCAGGGGAATAATTGATTTTGAAAATAACTTTCATTAAAATCGTTGGCGATTATCTGTGAATTGTGGAAAATATTCCACAAAAAAATGATATAAAATGTTAAAATTTGCTGAATGTGTTGTATTTTTCACTACAAACTATCGTTTCCGTGAAAATGTATTTTTATTTCTTAAATGATGTTTATTGATTTTCTCAAACGATGCCGTCTGCGATTTGCAAACGGCTTGTTGTTATAAAGTTTCTTAATTATGCAAAAGTGGCAAGTGGAATTGTATGCAACGCCGATGTGGTTGCTGCAGACGGCAGCTGGCGTGTTGCTGGCTTTATTGATGATTGTGTTTTTGGTGGGCAAAACGCGCTTTGGGCGTGAGTTTTGGTACATTTTAAAACCTTGCGTTAACAAAAGCGCGGCGTGGAAAGTGGCGGCTGTGGTGTTGCTGATGATTGTGTTGTTGCTCACCGAAATTCGGCTGAATGTGTTAAGCACTTTTATGTCCAGCGGTTTGTACACCTCGATGCAAGAGTTGGACATCAATGCGTTTTGGACGTTTGCGGCGATGAATGCGGGCGTGGTTTTGTTGCGCACATTTAATGGCGCGGTGAACGATTTTTTTGACCAAGGTTTGGCGATTAAGTGGTCGGAGCAATTAAATAAGGTTTTGACCGAACGTTGGTTGTCGCACAAAAACTATTATCGCCTTCAAATGCGTCGTCATCGCCCCGACAATATTGACCAACGTATTCAACAAGATGCGCAGGATTTTATTGCGTCTACGATTGAATTTGTGCGCGGCATGCTCAATTCGGTGATTTCGTCTATGGAATTTGCGATTGTGTTGTGGGGCTTGGCGGGCGTGTTGTCGGTGTTTGGCGTGGACATTCCGCATGGCTTGGTGTTTTTTGTGTTTGTGTTTGTGATTTTGGCAACCGCCATCGCGATGTGGATAGGTAAGCCTTTGATTCAATACAACTATGACAATGAACGTTTTAATGGTAACTACCGTTATTCGCTGATTCGGATTCGCGACCACGCGGAAAGCGTGGCATTTTATGGCGGTGAAGCACGTGAACAGGCAGCATTGTCGGCACGTTTTGCCACGATTATTCGCAATCGCTGGAAAATCGCCCGTCAAAGTGTAACGTTAAGCGGTTTTAACGATATGTTCAGCCAAGGCGTGCAACTGTTTCCGATTATTTTGCAAGCGCCGCGTCTGTTTGCAGGGCAAATTAAATTGGGCGACATTCAGCAAACGGTGCAAGTATTTGCTCGTTTGCAACGCGCTTTGTCGTTTTTCCGTTTGTTTTATGAAGAATTTACCGCGTATCGGGCGCGCATTGAACGTTTGTATGGCTTTTTATTAAGCATGGAACAGGCAACCGAAACGCGTGAAGCGAAGATTGAAGAAGTTGCAGACGGCATGGTTTTGCGCGACACGATTTTGTTCCGCAACAATGGCGAGTTGTTGCTCGACAACATCAATTTAACGCTGAAAGCAGGCGAAGCGGTGTTGATTCAAGGCCCTAGCGGTTGCGGCAAAACGTCTTTGCTGCGCACGCTTGCTGGACTGTGGCCATTTGGCAGTGGCGGCGTGATTCAGCGTCCCAAACAAAGCGAGATGATGTTTGTGCCGCAACGTTCTTATGTGCCACAAGGCACGCTGCGTCAGGCGATTTGTTATCCAAATATTGACACACAACACCCTGATTTAGCGGAAATTTTGCAACAATGCCGTCTGCAACATCTGATTGAACTTTTGGACACGAAAGACGACTGGCAACACAAACTTTCTCCTGGAGAATTGCAACGCGTGGCGTTTGCACGCATTTTATTGAGCCAGCCGAAAGTGATTTTGTTGGACGAAGCGACTTCTGCGCTGGACGAGCCAACCGAAGCCCTTCTTTATCATTTGGTGCGCCAAAGCCTTCCGCAAAGCATGGTCATCAGCATCGGGCATCGCAACACGCTGGCGGCGTTTCACGACAAGCAACTGCACGTTGGCGACGTGATTTGTTAGCCAAATTAACCTGCTTTTACATTTGCAGACGGCATTTTAATGTTTGGCTACTTTATCATTCGCGACTTTGATATTTTCAATTTAAATCACATTCGGGATAGTAAAAATGAATAAAACTGTGTTGAGTATCGTGTTGTTGAGCAGCGTTTTAACCGCCTGCCACAGCGTTCGTCCGCATTATCACGCCAGCGAAGAAGCGATGGTGAGCCGCGTTCACAACTGCGAAGACGTTCGCCATCAGCTGACCATCGCCGAGCGCAAACGCGTTTCTTTGGAAAACCAAAAATCGGGCGCATACGCCAGCAACGCCGCCAACAGCGGCATGGCTTTGTTGAGCCTGAACCCAGTCGCCCTGCTCACTTTGAGCCGCACAGGCGAAGTGGACGAAGCGATTACGTCATACGAAAGCCGCATCGCGGAATTGAAAGCGAAAGAACAAGCGGTGTGCACCAACCCAAGCGCGGCTGTGAGTGCCGTTGCGCCAACTGTGAACAGCACAAACAACGCAATCAGCGTCAAACCTTAAACACCCAAAATCATGCCGTCTGCATTTAATCTGCAGACGGCATTTTTGTTTTCATCGTTTTTGAATGTAGACAAAACCGCTTCTGCTTATACGGAATTTGCTTTCACAGAATTTACTTCACATATTGCATAATTTCTGCTGGCGTATCCACGCGACAATCCGCCAGCCATTCGTCTACTTTATCGTCCGCCGCGATGTAGCCCCAGTTCGCCAACACGGTTTGCATACCTGCGTTTTTGCCTGCCTGCATATCGCGTTCGGCATCGCCGACATACAAGCAGTTTTCGGGTTTCACACCGATTTGCTCGCAAGCATACAACATCGGTTTCACGCTCGGTTTGGCTTCGTCGCAAGTGTCGCCACTCACGCAGACGGCAGGTTCAACCGCAAAACCGAGTTTCGGCACGAGGCGGTTGGTAAAGGTTTGCGGTTTATTGGTAATGATGCCCCAGATGATGCCTTGTGCGTGCAGCGTTTCAATCAAGGCGTTGATGCCCTCAAACAAAACCGTTTCGCTGTCAAAACATTGCTCGTATTCATCCAAAAACGCTTGTCGCCATTCGCCGTGTTCGGGGTGTAATTTAGCTATGCCTGCACCCAACAAAATTAAACCGCTAGAGCCATGACTGGCAACGGGACGAATGTCGTTCATGCTTTTTTCGGGCAAACCGCGTTGGCGCAATAAGCGATTGAGTGCGCCGCCCAAGTCTAAAGCGGTGTCGGCGAGTGTGCCGTCCAAATCAAATAAAACTGCTTGAATGCTCATTGTTTATCCTTGTTTTTTATCTCAAATTTTTGTGTTGCCGTCTGCACTTTTGGGCAAACGACTTAAAGCCTGTTTCCATGTTTCGGTGAATTCGCCTGTTTTTTGCGCTTTTTGTGCTTCTTCAAAATCGTGCAACATATCCAGTTCAAAACGGCTAAACCCTGCCCGTTCACGCGCTTCGTGATTGACATAGCCGCGAAAAATGAACATATCGTAACGCGATAAAAGCTGGCGAAACAAAGCCATAGGCTCTAAACCACGTTGCTGGCACAAATATTGATACCAGTAATTGCCCACTTGCACATGCCCCACTTCATCGCGATAAATGATGTCCAACACCTCGCAAGTCGCCAAATCGCCACGCTGCGCCACTTTCGCGCGTATCGCAGGAGTAACGTCCAAACCTCGCGCCTCCAGCACGCGCGGCACTAAAGCCATGCGCAACAAAGGGTCAAACGCAGTTTTGTACGCCATGTCCCACAAATGATTGTGCGCTTCAAAATCGCCGTAATCGTAGCCCAAAGCACGCAAACGCGCGCGCATCAAGCCAAAATGTTCCGCTTCTTCTTTGGCAACTTGCAACCAGTTACGCGTGAAATCATCGGGCAAACCGCGAAAACGATACGCTGCATCCAACGCCAAGTTAATCGCATTAAATTCAATATGACAAATCGCGTGCAACATCGCCGCATAGCCTTCGGTGCTGTTCATTTTACGTTGCGACACTTGCGACGGCGACACCAAACGCGGCAAAGCTGGGCGACCCGCAAAACGAAAATCCAAAGGTTTGGCACTTGACGGCTCAATCGGCGTTGCCGTCTGCAGATAATGTTTCGCCAAATCTTGCGTTATCCAACATTTTTCATCGGGCGAATCGCTCAATAAAGCCAGCTCCAAACCCTGATAATATTCCGACATCATCATCTCCTAGCAAGCGAGCATTATAACAGTTTGCCCGCCACTTGCCCGACTGCACACGCCCTTATGCCGTCTGCACACAACAAAAAACCGACCAAAAGGTCGGTTTTTCTGTTTTCATACTTGAAAAAACTTCAAATTAGAAGTTGTATTGTGCACCAATACCCAAGTAATCAGAGTCTTTCCAGCTGTTGTTTTTGTTTTTCAACTGGAAGTAGTGGTCGTAGTCAGCACGAACCGCGATGTTTTTGGTTACATTGTAAGTTGCACCCAAACCAGCAGTTGCATTAGCGCGAGTTTTGTGGTCGCCATATTGCTCGCTGTCTGCGTGGTGAACAGCAGCCAAACCTACTTTACCGAATACGCGAGTGTTAGGCAACACTTCAGCACCGATTGTACCGCGGATACCAGCAGTGTGGTTGCGTACTTTGTCAGAATCGATTTCGTTTTCTGCCCAGTATTTGTGCATGCGTGAACCTTGGTAGAACGCTTCTGCACCCAACAATTCATTGAATTGAACACCTGCACCGATTTGACCAGCCAAACGAGTGCTCGCGTCTTTAGTGTTTACATATTCAGTGCTGCCGATACTGTCAACATTGTCGTTCAATGCACCGATTGTACCGAATGCGTAAGGTTGCAAGCCTTTAGGTGCAATTGCAGCCACTACTGGAGCCACAACAGCTGGTACAACTGCAACAGGTTCGCGACGTACAGGCGCAGCCACTGGACGTGGAGCATTGTCAGAGAACCAGTTGTCGCATTGTTTCATGGTTGCACGAACAGCTTTACCAGTTGCATCAGAGTACAAGTTTACAGGCATGTCTGGGCTGTAAGGAACGTATTTGCCTTGCAATGCTTTTGATACACCGTCGCGACCCAATTTGTGGCCAACACCGATATCACAAGCACCATATTGATATGCAGAACCCAAATCACGCAAAGCTACAGTTTGAACTGATTTTTCGCCTTTACGAATTAAAGGTTTTTTGTGTGTGAAAGATTGATAAAATTTTGCAGTACCTGCGTGAACAGCAGCATCACATTCAGCAGCTGTGTCGTAGCCTACGTTACCGTGAGCGTCAGTTACCATGCCCGCATGTGCATTGAAAGAAGCAAAAGCCGCGCCGATAATTGCAGCAGCCGATACTAATTTAATCGTTTTCATTTAAATAAAATCTCCAAAAAATAAGAATATCCATTATGGCAAAAATTAACTTGCTTACAGCAAGCTCCATAAAGATGAAAACATATTACCTTATTTTTCACTTTTTTTCTTAAACAATTTCTTGTTCTTTACCAAACTTAATATTTGCGGACGAAAAATGTTGCAAATTTACTTCACTTTTGGCTATTTTGTAGCGTGCTTGGGCGATTTTAAGATTGACGCAGAAAATTGTTCGTAACAAATTTTCAGTTTGCTTGTTGGCGAGATTGATTAAAGTTTTGTCAAATTTCAAATCGCGTTCATTCGTTTTCTTTTAAAAATTCATGCAATTAGCTTTTTGTGCTACCATTTACACGGTTTTAAAAACGGCTCAATGGCTTGTTTTTATGAATTTCTCTCTATATCCTTGTCAGCAAGCAGACCGATGCCGTCTGCGATATTTTTCTTTAAATAGGACGATAAACACATGAAAACTTCTCGTTTATGCCAATTTTTAGGCACTGCTTTAGTTGCGATTTCTATGTCAAGCGCACACGCTTCGGCGATTGATGCGTTGAAAAAATTCAATAACGATGCAGACGGCATCAGCGGCAGTTTCACGCAAACGGTAAAAAGCAAAAAGAAAACGCAAACTTCTAACGGTCAATTCCAAATCTTGCGCCCAGGTTTGTTCAAATGGGAATACAACAGCCCGTATAAACAAACAATTGTTGGCGACGGCAAAACGGTTTCTATTTATGATGTAGACTTAAAACAAGTTACACAAACCAGCCAAAGCAAAGTCATCGGCGGCAGCCCTGCGGCAATTTTGTCGGACAAAAATGCTTTGGAAAGCAGCTACATTTTAAAAGAAGATGGCAGCAAAAATGGCATTGATTATGTGCTTGCCAAACCGAAAAGCAACGGCTCGGGTTATCAATTTATTCGCATCGGGTTTAAAGGCGACGCTTTGGCGGCAATGGAATTGAAAGACGGTTTTGGCAACCAAACCCAAATCAGTTTTTCAGGTTTAAACACCAAACCTAATTTGGCGCGTTCGGCGTTTAAGTTCACGCCGCCAAAAGGTGTGGACATTTTGAAACAATAATTTTTTATTGTTCAAACAATTTCAACTCGGTAGCGCGTCTACCGAGTTTTTTATTTGATTGACTTGATTAACGCCCTGAATGTTCAAGCACAAAAATGCCGTCTGCAAATCATCTGCAGACGGCATCTTGTTTTCAAGTTTTAGTGGTCAGACGCTTCTGCTGCACCAATACCTGTCATCGAACGCACATATTGTGCTTCAAAGCCTGCTTTGTCTTCTTCGGCTTGTTTCGATTTATCCAACACCGAAACAATCCAGCTCACGATAAAGGCTGCAGGGATACTGAAAATCGCAGGATTTGAGTATGGGAAAATCGCTTCCTTGTTGCCCAATACTTTCACCCAAACTGTTGGACCCAACACGATTAACACCAATGCCAACAACAAACCTGTGAAGCCACCCAAAACCGCGCCGCGTGTGGTCAAACCTTTCCAGAACATTGACAACATCAATACTGGGAAGTTAGCCGAAGCCGCGATTGAGAACGCCAAGCCCACCATGAATGCCACGTTTTGGTTTTCAAAAATCACACCAAACAAAATCGCCAACACACCCAAAGTCAAAGTCGCCAATTTAGAAACTTTCATTTCTTCTGCTTGTGTGGCTTTGCCTTTGCGAATCACCGAAGAGTAAATGTCGTGGCTAATCGCTGATGCACCTGACAATGCCAAACCTGCAACCACCGCCAAAATCGTGGCAAATGCAACCGCAGAAATGAAGCCCAAGAACAAGTTACCACCCAAAGCCTCTGATAAGTGAACCGCCGCCATATTGCTGCCACCCACCATTTCATAAACGGTTTTGCCTTCTTTCACCAATTGTGTGAAGAAATGTGGATTGTCTTTGGTTACAAAAATAATCGCACCGAAACCGATAATGAAGGTAAGCAAGTAGAAGTAGCCGATGAAGCCCGTGGCAACGAATACCGATTTGCGTGCTTCTTTTGCATCAGGTACGGTAAAGAAGCGCATCAAAATGTGTGGCAAACCAGCTGTACCGAACATCAATGCCAAACCAAGCGACAATGCGTCAATCGGGTTTTTCACCAAGCCACCTGGGCCCAAAATGTCGATGCCTTTGTCGTGAATGCTGGTGGCTTTTTGGAACATGCCCTCAAAGCTAAATCCTGTTGATTTCAACACCATGAATGACATGAAAGTTGCGCCACCCAACAACATCACGGCTTTGATGATTTGTACCCAAGTGGTTGCCAACATGCCACCAAACAATACATAGCACACCATCAACACGCCCACCAAAATCACGGCGTAGATGTAGTCCATACCAAACAAGAGTTGAATCAATTTACCTGCGCCCACCATTTGAGCAATCAAGTAAAAAATCACAACCAAAATCGAACCCGATGCCGCAAACAAACGTACTGGAGTTTGCTTCAAACGATACGCCGCCACATCAGAGAATGTGAACTTACCCAAGTTACGCAAGCGTTCTGCCACCAAGAACAAAACGATTGGCCAGCCCACCAAGAAGCCCGTTGAATAAATCAAACCGTCGTAGCCCGTAGTAAATACCATCGCCGAAATGCCCAAAAACGAAGCTGCCGACATGTAATCGCCTGCAATCGCCAAGCCATTTTGGAAACCCGAAATACCACCGCCTGCGGTGTAATAATCTTTAGTTGATTTGTTTTTCTTGGCTGCCCATGCGGTAATGCCCAAAGTGAAGCCTACAAAGGCAAAGAACATTACAATGGCAGCAATGTTTAAGGGTTGTTTTTCCACATCGCCAGTCAATGCGTCTGCCCAAACCCAGCTAGATGTCAGTGTGGCAAATAAGCCCAAGCCTAATTGTTTGTAGCGTTTCATTTGTTTTCTCCTCGTACACTTTGCACTACAGCTTGTGTCATTTTTTCAAATTTACCGTTGGCAATGCGTACATAAATACCCGTGGTAACAAATGAAAATACAATCACAAACACTCCAGCATAAATACCCCAAGTGGTATAGCCTCCTTCACTAACCACCTGCTTAAACAAAGCAGGGTTATCGCCAATCACCCAAATATAGGCAACATACATAAAGAAAATCACCGCTGAAAAACTCCAGCCCAAAATGGCTTTTTGCTTCGCCATGCTTTGAAACTCGGCATTTTCCAGCACCTTCCGTGCAGTTTGCTTGTCCATAACCGTTCTCCTTTTTGTTGTACAGACCAACCGTGGTTGCGACATTAAAAACATTTCTTAACACTTTGCCTAATAATCTTTTTTGATAGCAGGTATTTTTTTTGCTGATTACGAATCGCTAAATCAATGTTTTTTCAAAATTATTCTAACTGGCTAAATATGAAAATTTATGTTAAAAATTGTATAAAAATAATTGTAAAAACAACAAACCGAAAGCCACAAAGGTGCACAATGGACTTCAATCAACTCAAATCTTTCATTACTGTTGCCCATCAACGCAATCTCACGCAGGCGGCAGAACGCTTATTTTTGTCGCAACCTGCGGTGTCGGCGCAAATCAAATCGCTGGAAACCGAATTGCAAACCGCCCTATTTGTGCGCACCAATAACGGCATGCAATTAACGCGCGCTGGCGAAGCCTTGCTGCCCGAAGTGGAGTCTTTATTACAACATCGCCATCGTTTGGAACAATTTGCGCAAACGCTTGCCAGCAACTACAGCAGCGAAGCCGAACTGGGTTTGATTCACCCTGTAGATGCCCAAAAAGTGTGTCAATTGGTGCAAACCATACAAAATGATGCGCCGCAAACGCAGTTGCACATTCAATACGGTATGAGCGGCGAAATTTTGGCGCGGATTTTGAATAAAACCTTGCATGGTGGCTTTTTCTTGGGCGAAATCAAACAAAAAACCGTGCGCAGTATTTTTTTGGAAAACATTCACTATTCTTTGATTTGTCCGCAAGAAATTCAGGCACGGCACGAAAACGCCAACGCAGCAGATTTGGAACAATATACTTGGATTGAAATGTCGGGTTCGTCTGGCAGTAACAAGCACTTGCAACAGTTTTGGCGCAGCAATCGCTTATCGCCCAAACGTCAAATTCTGTGCGACTATCCGCAAACGATTATTGACTTGGTTGCAGACGGCATCGGCATCGCGATGGTGCCGACCCACAAGGCAGAAGCAGCAATGAAAGTCGGACGCAATATTGCGGTTTTGCAACAATTCCAACAAACTTTGCCTTTGTATTTCATTTATTTAGATGAATACGAACAAGACACGCAACTCGCTTTGCTCAAACAAGCTGTGGCGCAAATTTGGCAAGTTTAGTTCGACACAAAATGAATTGATTTTGTCCGTTCCGTTTATAAACGATAAGAATTTGTAAACGATAAAAGCAAAACAAATGCCGTCTGCAACTGAAAGGAATGATTCAATCTGCAGACGGCATCTTTAATTTAACTTACAAACTCATCGGCTTAATCAGGCAATTCGCCGCTCGCACGTTTCGCTTTAAAGTCTTTAGTTTCTTTAACAATCACGCCCGATAACAAAATCAAAGCAATCAAGTTAGGAATCGCCATCAAGCCATTAAATGTATCGGCAATCGACCAAACCAAATCCAAGCTCGCCACGCAACCCAACATCACGGTTGCCACATAAATCAAGCGATACATCGGTACAAATTTGTCGCCAAAAACGTAAGTCGCACATTTTTCGCCGTAGTAACACCAGCCCAAAATCGTTGAGTAAGCGAAGAAAATCAAACCGATAGTAACAATCCAACCGCCAGGACCTGGCAACATTTTGTCAAACGTTGCGGTGGTCAAAGCTGCACCTGTCATTTCAGGTTTCACAAATTCGCCGCCCATCATCAAACCCATCACCAAAACCACGCCTGTGATTGAGCAAACAATAATGGTATCCAAGAATGTGCCTGTCATTGACACCAAAGCCTGACGAACTGGGTGGTCGGTTTTTGCCGCAGCTGCTGCAATCGGCGCAGAACCCATACCCGCTTCGTTAGAAAATACGCCGCGTGCCACACCGTAACGAATCACGCTACCAATCGCACCACCAGCAACTGCTTGACCAGTGAACGCGTCAGAGAAAATCAATGACACAGCAGGCATCAATAAATCCAAGTTCAAAGCAATGATTGCCAAACCGCCCAATACATAGAATAAAGCCATGAATGGAACGATGATTGAGCTCACTTTAGAAATGCTTTGAATACCGCCCAACAACACGATTGCAGTGAACACAGTCAAAGCCACGCCGCTGACCCAAGTGTCTACGCCAAAGCTGGCTTGAATCGCTTGTGCCACAGAGTTCGCTTGCACCGAGCTACCGATACCGAACGAAGCCACTGTACCGAAAAACGCGAACGCAAAAGCCAACCATTTCCAGTTTTTGCCCAAGCCATGTTCAATGTAGTACATCGGACCGCCCGACATTTCGCCTTTGCTGTTTACTTTACGGTATTTAACCGCCAACACGCCTTCGCCGTATTTGGTTGCCATACCGAAAATCGCGGTAATCCACATCCAGAACACCGCACCAGGACCACCCATCACTACAGCCGTTGCCACACCAGCAATATTACCCGTACCGATGGTTGCCGACAGAGCCGTCATCAATGCACCGAAGTGTGAAACGTCGCCTTCGTGGTCTGTGCCGTCTGCTTTTTTCTTATGTGGAAAAAACGCTTGTTTCAAAGCGTAGCCCAACATACTGAACTGCAAACCTTTGAGCAATACGGTCAGCAAAACACCCGTACCCACCAATAAAACCAGCATCGCTGGCCCCCACACCCAACCGCCTAGTGTGTCAAAAAAAGACTTAATGGCGTCCATAATGTCTCCCTTGTACTCAATTTGTACGCAAAAAATAAAAGGAATATTAAAGAATTATTAACAGTTTTTAACTGTTCGCTTGCATTTCAGCACAGTATTTTAAGTTTTGCAAGCATTTATTGATGACAAACGCGAACACAAGCAAACAAAAATCTCATCGCCAGCCGCCATTTTCCGCAACTTGGCTTTATAATTGCCCATTCATTTTGTTCATGCGGTGAAACGCCATGCTTTATTTATATCAATCTGATCGCCTGGAAAATTTGGTTGCCATGTTGCAAATGGTGCAAAACAACAAACCTGCCAGCCAAACCTTTATGCAAAATCACTATATTGTGCAAAGTCAAGGTATGCGCCGCTTTCTCAACCGCGAATTAGCCAAAGCAACAGGCATTTCTGCCAACAATAAATTCAGTCTACCCGCAGGTTTTACTTGGCATTTGATGCGTCAAGTCAATCCACAATTGCCCGAATTAAGCCCGTTTTCGCCACAAGTGATGCAATGGCGTTTGCTGAAATTGTTTACCCAAGCCGATTTTGCACAACACACACCACTTGCCGCGCAAGCCTTGCAAGCCTATTTGTCTTTGGGCGAAAGCGCGGCATACGATTTGTCTGGGCAAATCGCCGATATTTTTGACCAATATTTGGTTTACCGCGAAACGTGGATTCAGGCTTGGCAAGCAGGCAAAACCTTGAATTTGGGCGATGATGAATTGTGGCAAGCCGAGTTGTGGCGTTATTTAAGTCAAGGCAATCAGGCAAAATTGCACCGCGTGGCGATGTGGCAAGACTTGCTCAATCGCGTTTCGGCGCAACATTTGCCCGAAAATTTGTATGTTTTCGGCGTATCGGCACTCGCACCGATGTATGTTCAATTATTAGAAAAAATCAGCGAATTTTGTGATGTCCACATTTTCGCGCTCAATCCTTGCCAAGAATCGTGGGGCGATTTGCGCACGCCGCAAGCCAACGATGCCACGCTATTCGACAGCGAAGACGAACGCACGCACCCGCTGCTCGCTTCGTGGGGCAAACAAGGTCGCGACTTTTTTGCGTCTTTACCCGAACTCAAAATCCAACACGAGTTTGAACCGTATAACGATTTGCCGTCTGCAAACCTATTGCAACATCTGCAAGCCGACATTCAAACCCTAAATCAAAGTCAAAATTGCCAATTAGACGACAGCATCGTCATCAATTCGGCGCACAGCCCTTTGCGTGAGCTGCAAATTCTCAAAGACCATTTACTGAAAACATTGAGCGACAATCCCGATTTGCAGCCGCACGAAATCGCGGTTTTAACGCCTAACATTGAACCTTACACGCCGTTTATTCATGCCGTTTTCGGACAAGAACACGCCCATTCGCCCAACTTGCCATACAGCATTTCAGACGTGCGTTTAAACGCGCATCAACCTTTATTACAAGCACTCGAACATTTGCTGATGTTGCTCAATAATCAACGTTTTTCACTGGAACAAGTGTTCAAATTGTTGGATTACGATGCGGTTTTAGAAAAATTTCAACTCAATCGTGAAGATTTGGATTTATTGCGCGACACCTGCGAAAAACTGAATATTCGCTGGGGTTTAGACCAAAATATGCGTGGCGAAAACGATTTATTCACTTGGCAACAAGGCTTAAATCGCTTGTCTTTAGGATTTATGTTGCCCGAAACCGAAGACAATCATTTGTGGCACGGCATGAGCCCTTGGTTTGCCGACACCAATCATTTACCCATTTTGTCGGCGTTTATCCGTTTTATTCAAACATTAAGCAGCGTTCATCAAAACTGGCAAACGTCTGCCAGCGTTCAAGAATGGCTGGAACGCATTCATTATTTATTAGAGCATATGTTTGCTGCCGATGAAGCTGACCAAAGTGCCTTACAAAGTTTGGAGCAGTCTTTAAGCCGCTGGCTGGAAGAAACCCAACTGGCTGAATTTAATGGTTTATTGTCGCCTAATATTTTGAATCGTCATTTGCTTAACTTTTTAAGCAGTCAAAGCGAAGCGGGCTTTTTGCGCAAAGGCATCACATTCTGCAGCATGGTGCCGATGCGCAGTTTGCCGTTTAAAGTGTTATGTTTGCTTGGTTTGAACGACGACAATTTCCCACGTCAAACCAAAGCATCTAGCTTTGACTTAATCGCCAAACACCCCAAAGCTGGCGACCGCGCCAGACGCGACGACGACCGCTATCTCTTTTTGGAAGCCATCATCAGCGCGCGCCAACAGCTGTATTTGTCGTATGTCGGTCGCGAAGTCAAAGACAACAGCGAACTTGCGCCGTCCACACTCATCGGCGAACTGATTAACTGCGTTGCGAATATGGTAAACCAATCGTCTGACGAATTGAGCGAAAAATGGGTAACGCAACACCCATTGCAGGCGTTTTCGCGTCAATATTTCCAAAACGCAGGTGAGCGAACCCCCAAATTATTCAGCTACCGCAGCGACTTTGCCAACGCATTAAATTTGGAAAAACAAGAAATTATGCCGTTTTTAGAACCGATGCCGTCTGCAAACGGCAGCAGCCAAGCCATCATTGAGCAACAAGACTTTTTAAACTACTGGCGCAACCCAATTCGCGCGTGGCTCAAACACACTTTAAGCTGGAAAAGTCAATTTATTGAAGAAGCGCCCGAATTTAACGAACCGTTCACTGCAACCGACCCGCAGCTTTTAAAACTGGAATACCTCAAACACACGCGCCAACAGCACCAAATTCAAACGCTGAAACAACAGCTGCAGGCACAATCCGCCTTGCCTGAACAAGAATTTGGCGAACAGGTTTGGCAAGAAACCGAAGAGCTATTCCAAACCATCGATACCGAAATTTTGCACAGCCCGAAAATGCCCAATTTCGCCTACCAACTCACGCTCGGCGAACACACTTTAAGCGGCAATTTAGAAAATCTGTATCAAGCGGGACACATTTTCTTTTTGTTCAAAAAAGCCAACGCGCCCGACAAAATCAAATGCACATTAGAACATTTGATTGCCAACGCCAATGGCTTAAACATCAACAGCTATTTGATTGATGAAAAAGGAAAAATCGCCACTTGGAACAAAATAGACGGCCAAGCCGCGCAAGCGTGTTTGGCGCAGTGGCTCACTTGGTATCAATGCCGACACGAACAGTTTTTGTATTTCCAACCAAAAACCACACTCGAAGCGGCAAAAATAGTACAAAATCCGCCAAAACCTGAAAAAAACGAAACGGAAGTTTCGCCAGAAAAAATTATCCAAAAAATACTTGATGAAGCCCAAAAAGCATGGGAAGAAGTTCAAGATTACGATGAAAACAAGGTGATTTTTGAACACGCCAAAGAATCTCTAGTTGAACACCCAAATTTCATGGAACTGGCTCAATTGCTCGGCGAAACCTTGAAACTGGTCGATTTCCAAGACATAAAATAGAAACAAAACAAAATATTAGCAATTTTATCGCGGCACACGGTTTGCAGACGGCATCATCGCCCCTACTTTCCGCTTGCTTCATCATCATAAGGATTTGAATTATGTCAAAATCATTAACATTGCCTTTAGTATTGATTGTGGCGGGTTCGGTATGGTTTCTCAAAGCCACCGACATTCTGCCCGCCACGTCTACGCTGATTGCCAGCGCGCTGTTTGTACTCGGCGTTGCCGCGCTGATTATCGACGGCATAAACAAACAATCTATAGTTGCAGGCCCAGTTTTGATGTATCTCGGCGGCGCGGTTTATGTGCGCAGCGAATACTTTATCCCCTTTTCGCCGCTGATTGCCTTGGGCATGATTTTTCTCGGTTGCTTGCTTTTGCTGGCACGCAGCGACCTGATTCCCGACAAAAAAAGCAAGAAAAACGAAGCAACGCCTTCATAAAATCCAACAAAGCAAACCCAAAACACAGGCAATCAACGCTTATTTTTAACCGCTTTTTTTGATAAAATGCTTGCCCAAAATTGCCTAACACGCCAGACGCAGCGATGCCGTCTGCAGTTTGAAAGAAAAAATCATGAACCAAACAAACGAACAAGCCGAAACTTTAGTGGAATTTCCTTGCACTTTTCCACTGAAAATCATGGGTTTACAACACCCCGATTTCGCCAGCACCATTTTAAGCGTGATTCAACAACACGCACCCGAAACCGAAGACAAACACATCACCACGCGCCCGAGCAGCAAAGGCAATTATGTGGGCGCAACCGCACAAGTGTATGTAACCAATAAAGAACAGCTCGACAATATTTATCGCGCTTTGACTTCGCACCCGATGGTGAAAGTGGTGTTGTGATGAAAGTCGTGCAACTGGGTTTGGTCGATTATTTGCCCACTTTTGAGGCAATGAAAGCCTTTAACGAAACGCGCAACGCCGACACTGAAGACGAATTGTGGCTGGTTGAACATCCTCCTGTATTTACGCAAGGTTTAGCAGGCAAACCCGAACACTTATTATTAAGCAGCGACATTCCCGTGGTGCAAATTGACCGCGGCGGACAAATCACTTATCACGGGCCTGGGCAACTCGTTGTCTACACCATGATAGACTTCAAACGCCGCAAAAGCAGCGTGCGCGCCATCGTTTCGGCACTGGAAAACGCCATCATCGCCACCCTTGCTGAATACCAAATCGCCGCTGCCGCCGACCCCAAACGCCCAGGGGTGTATGTTGGCGACAAAAAAATTGCGTCTTTAGGTTTGCGGATTAAAAACGGCTCGGTTTATCACGGTTTGGCATTGAATGTGAACATGGATTTGACTCCATTTCAACAAATCAATCCCTGTGGCTACGCAGGCATGCAAATGACGCAAATCGCCGATTATGTTGAACCTTGCCCGAATTTAAACGAAGTTGCCAGCAAATTGAGCCAACATTTACAAACCCTATTAAACAGTCATCACTAAAAACACAATCATGCCGTCTGCAGACGGCAAAACAACAGAAAGCCTATGATTATGAGCATTGACAAACAAGATTCAAGCAACACACTCAAAACCATTCCGATTAGCAGCGTGCCTTTGGACAAACCTAAACTGGATAACGGACAAGGTGTCAAGCACAAAGGTGCTGCCAAAACCGCACGCATTCCGATTAAAGTCGTGCCATTAGAGCAAAAACTAAAAAAACCCGAGTGGATTCGCGCCAAAATCCCAACAGGAAAAAAGTTTTTTGAAATCAAAAACATTTTGCGTGACCAAAAAATGCACACCGTGTGCGAAGAAGCCTCTTGCCCAAATATCGGCGAATGTTTCAGCAAAGGCACGGCAACCTTCATGATTATGGGCGATATTTGCACGCGCCGTTGCCCGTTTTGCGATGTGGGACACGGTCGCCCGAATCCTTTGGATTTGGAAGAACCCAAAAACTTGGCAGAATCGGTTGCTGCAATGAATTTGCGTTATGTGGTGATTACTTCTGTAGATCGCGACGACTTGCGCGACGGCGGTGCGCAACACTTTGCCGACTGCATCAACGCCATTCGCGAACGCAGCCCCAACACCAAAATTGAAGTGCTTGTTCCCGACTTTCGCGGTCGCTTGGACATCGCATTAGACATTTTGGCGAAAAATCCGCCTGATGTGATGAACCACAATTTGGAAACACACCCGCGTTTGTACAAACAAGCACGCCCTGGGTCGGATTACAAACATTCTTTAGAATTATTGCGCCGCTTTAAAGAAATGGTGCCATACGTCCCCACTAAATCAGGCATCATGGTTGGCTTGGGCGAAACCGATGAGGAAGTGCGAGAAATCATGCGCGATATGCGTGAACACAATATTGAGATGATTACCGTTGGACAATATTTGCAGCCATCAGACGGACACTTGCCTGTGTTGCGCTACGTTACGCCCGATATGTTTAAGCAATTTGAACGCGAAGCCTACGATATGGGCTTCACCAACGCCGCCATCGGCGCAATGGTGCGCAGCTCATATCATGCCGACGTGCAAGCAGAAGAAGCACTTAAAGAAGCAGAAGCAGGTCATCACAATCCTTGCTCCAGCCGAGTTTAAGTTTTTCATCATTATTTTTACTGAAAATTCAATCACTAAGCCAAATAAAATCAAGAAAAACAAAATTTAGTTTACTTTTTCTTATTTTGTGCCATAATGATTAAGAATTTATTTAGTTAAGATTTTACGGAGTTTCCCCATGGCGAACGATATTGAAGACAAAAGCAAAGCCCTGAGTGCCGCCCTAGCCCAAATTGAAAAGCAATTTGGCAAAGGCTCTATCATGAAAATGGACGGCAGCCATCAAGATGAAAACTTGGAAGTGATTTCAACAGGCTCAATTGGCTTGGACTTGGCACTGGGAGTTGGCGGTTTACCGCGTGGTCGCGTGGTGGAAATCTTCGGTCCTGAATCATCGGGCAAAACCACTTTATGTTTGGAAACCATCGCTCAATGCCAAAAAAATGGCGGCGTGTGTGCATTCATCGACGCAGAACACGCTTTTGACCCTGTTTACGCACGCAAATTAGGCGTAAAAGTAGAAGAACTGATGGTGTCGCAACCCGACACAGGCGAACAGGCTTTAGAAATCTGTGATTTATTAGTGCGTTCAGGCGGGGTAGACATGGTGGTGGTGGACTCGGTTGCCGCGCTCACGCCTAAAGCCGAAATCGAAGGCGAAATGGGCGACAGCCACGTTGGTTTGCAAGCACGCCTGATGAGCCAAGCCCTCCGTAAACTGACAGGACACATCAAAAAAACCAACACTTTAGTAGTATTCATCAACCAAATCCGCATGAAAATCGGCGTGATGTTTGGCAGCCCTGAAACCACTGCAGGCGGCAACGCTTTGAAATTCTACGCTTCTGTGCGTTTGGACATTCGCCGCAGCACGCCCATCAAAAAAGGCGAAGAAGTTTTGGGTAACGAAACTAAAGTTAAAGTCATCAAAAACAAAGTTGCGCCGCCGTTCCGCTTGGCTGAGTTTGACATTCTCTACGGCGAAGGCGTGAGCTGGGAAGGCGAATTGATTGATATTGGCAATAAATACAACATCATCAATAAAGCAGGTGCTTGGTATAGCTACAATGGTGCGAAAATTGGTCAAGGCAAAGACAATGTGCGTGCATGGTTGAAAGAAAACCCTGAAATCGCCAACGAAATCGACCGCAAAATCCGCGAAGCCGCTGGCACAAATCCGCTCATCACCGAAGGCAAATTAGACGAAACCGATGGCGAGCAGCCAGAAGAGTAAAATCATGCCGTCTGCAGTTTTCATACTGCAGACGGCATCTCTGTTTAGCAACAAAACAAAGCCTTCGATTTTTGAGGCAAAGCCCAGCAAAACTGCTATACTTGCAACCCTTTTTCATTTAACACATTGCCATGATTTCGCTGCAACAGTATCAAGAACAAGTCGCACAAGGTTATAACCGCATTCCCTTGGTGCAAGAATTGCTTGCCGATTTAGATACACCGCTGTCTATTTATCTCAAATTAGCCAACAAACCATACAGTTACTTGCTCGAATCGGTGGTGGGTGGCGAGCGTTTTGGGCGTTATTCCTTTATCGGTTTGCAAGCCAAAACCCATCTCAAAGCCAGCGGACAAAGCACGCAATTATTTGAAAATGGTCAATTAAAACAAACATGGCAAGGCAATCCTCTGCCTTATATTGAACAGTTTCATCAAAGTTTCAAAACGCCTGAAATCCCCAATCTGCCGCGTTTTACGGGCGGACTAGTCGGCTATTTTGGCTACGAAACCATTTATCATTTTGAACATTTTGCTCATCGCTTAAAGCAAACCCAAAAAGCCGACCCAATTGCCGCTCCCGATATTTTGCTGATATTATCGGAAGAATTGGTGGTGATTGACAATTTAAGCGGCAAAGCCTATTTGATTGTTTACGCTAATCCAGCCCAAGAAAATGGCTACCAAATCGCACGCGAACGCTTGGAAAATCTGCGTTTGGCTTTGCGTGAACCTTACTCTATCCCGCTTTCTTTGGGCAGCGAAACTACCGAAGCAACCAGCGAGTTTGGGCAAGAAGCCTTTGAAAATTGCGTTCGCCAAATCAAAGAATACATTTTCGCAGGCGACTGCATGCAAGTTGTGCCAAGCCAGCGCATGAGTATGCCATTCAAAGATTCGCCCTTAGCACTTTATCGTGCTTTGCGCACGCTCAATCCATCGCCTTATATGTTTTATTACGATTTTGGCGATTTTCATGTGGTCGGTGCATCGCCTGAAATTTTGGTTCGCCGTGAACGCGAACAAGTGATTGTGCGCCCGATTGCTGGCACGCGCTTGCGTGGTAAAACGCCTGCCGAAGATTTGGCAAACGAACAAGATTTGCTCGCCGATGCTAAAGAAATCGCTGAACATGTGATGCTGATTGATTTGGGGCGCAACGATGTCGGTCGCATCAGCCAAACAGGCAAAGTGGAAGTTACCGATAAAATGGTGGTGGAACGCTATTCGCACGTCATGCACATCGTTTCCAATGTAGAAGGTCGCCTGCAAGACAATGTATCCAATATGGATATTTTGGCGGCAACCTTCCCTGCTGGCACACTTTCGGGCGCACCTAAAGTGCGTGCCATGGAAATCATTGAAGAACTTGAGCCATCAAAACGCGGTATTTATGGCGGTGCGGCTGGCGTGTGGAGTTTTAATAATGATATGGATTTGGCGATTGCCATTCGCACTGCCGTGATTAAAAATGGCGTTTTGTATGTCCAAAGCGGTGCGGGCGTGGTCGCCGATTCCGACCCGACTTCAGAATGGTTGGAAACCCAAAACAAAGCCAAAGCCGTGATTCGTGCCGCTCAAATGGTGCAAGAAGGTTTGGACAAGTAAAAAAATATAAACAATTGATTGAGTTTAAAAAATAATCATGACAACACAAGCAATTTTACCACCAGCGATGCTGGGCATTTTAGGTGGCGGACAACTTGGACGAATGTTTACCGTTGCCGCCAAAACCATGGGCTATCGCGTAACCGTACTCGACCCCGACCCAAACGCCCCTGCTGCCGAATTTGCCGACCGCCATTTGTGTGCAGCATTTAACGATGAAAACGCCTTAAACGAATTAGCACAATGTGCTGCAGTGACCACCGAATTTGAAAACGTTAATGCCGATGCCATGCGTTTTTTAGCACAATATACCCACGTTTCACCCAGTGGCGATTGTGTGGCAATTGCCCAAAACCGCATTCAAGAAAAAGCATGGATACGCAAAGCAGGTTTGCAAACCGCGCCCTATCAAGTCATCACTCAAGCCAGCGACATCAACGCCGAAAGTGAAATTCTGCTCCCAGGTATTCTAAAAACCGCCACGCTAGGCTATGACGGCAAAGGACAAATTCGCGTCAAAACTCTGGCTGAGTTGCAGACGGCATTTGCCGAACATGGCGGCGTGGCGTGCGTGTTGGAAAAAATGGTGGATTTGCGTGGCGAAATTTCGGTGATTGTGTGCCGTTTAAATGCCGAACAAATTCGCACTTTTGACCCTGCCGAAAACATTCATGAAAATGGCATACTTGCCTATTCCATCGTCCCTGCCCGTTTGCCGCAAGACATTCAACAACAAGCACAGCAAATGGCAAAACGCCTTGCCAATGAATTGAATTATGTTGGCGTGTTGGCGGTGGAAATGTTTGTGGTGGGCGATGAACAGAATTTGGTGGTCAACGAAATCGCACCGCGCCCGCACAATTCGGGACACCACACTATAGACGCGTGTTTAAGTAATCAATTCCAGCAACAAGTGCGCATCATGTGCCACTTGCCGCCTGCAGATACACAGTTGCTCAAATCTTGCACCATGGCCAATATTTTGGGCGATGTTTGGGGTGCAGACGGCAACGAACCGAACTGGCAGAACCTACAAAACCACAGCCAAGCGCATTTGCATTTGTATGGCAAAAAAGCGGCACGCGTGGGACGCAAAATGGGACATTTTACCGTTTTGGCAAACGATTCCGATGCAGCCTTGCAACAAGCACAAGATTTGCATCGCAGTTTAAGCCAGCATTCATGATGCTAATTTATGATTGAAATGGGCAAACCGCATCATCGCTTGACAAAAAACAGCAATATCAGCATAATCTCGCTTTTCGCATTTT
>JAUNMN010000017.1:22714-31376 GCA_030531795.1 Neisseria sp. | reverse complement strand
ACCATAAAATGCTGATTAGAAGAAGAGAAAAAGTAAATCCCTCCATCTCCTACAGGGTTTTCGAAAGCGACATAGCCCGCATTTTTAATGATGGATAATAATTCCGCATCAGAATACTGCTTCTTATTAACGGCATTTGAGCTCTCTTTTTTTTGAGAAAAACCAAAAAAAGACATTATTCCTCTCCTTTCTTCGGTAATTCTTGAATATCAATGATTTCAAAGAAAAATTCTTTATTGCCAAAACGAATACTTAATAAAGTTTCAATATAATCTTTTGCCATAACAAGTGCAGTTCCTTCATCATTAGCATGAACGAAATGAAAAGCCTTATGAGATGTCTGCTTTTCATAATTATATTCAATAAAATATAATTTATGCATAATAATCTTTCTATAAAATAAAGTTTACAAAATTTGTTTTTATTCGCTATGTCAAGAACGAATAAAAAGCAATATATTGCTTTTAAAATTTTCATAAATTTACATTAAACTCATATGTTTACTTGGAAATAATTTTGAATATGCTGTCTTGAAGCAATAAAAAATACCGCTTGCTGACAATCAAGCGGTATTTTAAAGAATATAGACTTTATTAAGCATTATGCCGTCTGCAACTGAAAAAGTTCGCCAGTGAAGCGACAAAATCATTCCAGCAAGCTGCAGACGGCATCGGTGTTTTAACGGTTTTTGATGACTTTGTAATAAACAGGCAATTGAACGTGTTCAAAAAATTTGCGTCCTGCGTATTTTGGCAAGCCTTCGTTGGCTTCTTGTTTGCCAAACAGCAATTCATTCAAATTCACACCCACGCCAACAAAGGCATGGCGGGTTTTCGTTGCGCCTTCGGCTTTTTCTTTTTTGCTGAAACCGCGCGCGTAGTAGCCTGTTTGCAATTCAACATAACGCAATGGCGTGTCTTTTAAGGCTGGCACGCCTGCCATTTTCCAAACCAAATGGTATTTTTGTCCTGAATAGTCGGAAAGTGGGCGGAAACCTTTGATGCCGCTGCCTTTGTCGCCCGATGGATTGTATTCCATGCGATAGTCGAGCAGGTCTTTGAGTTGCGGATAGCGTTGGCGGGCGTAAGCTAAAGCTGCGCCTGCGGTGTTCATCACCAAGTCTTCGTATGAGAAGCCGTGGTCTTTGGAGAAGCCGTCAAACACTTCCACATACAACATCATCGCTTCTGCCAATAAAAATGCGCTCAATGCGGCTTGTTCTGGGCTGCGTCCTTTGCTTTTCAGATAGTCGCTGAATAAATCGGTCATTACATAAGTGCTGTAGGCGTGTCCGAGTTTGTCCATGCCCATTGAGCCTGTGCTTTTCTGAAACCATTTTTCGCCACCCAAATGGAATGAATCGCCGCCCCAGTCCCATGTGTACGCACCCAAGGCGGTTACGGCTGCAGCTGTTCCCAACACGCCCCACTGAATCGCTTTGGCATCTTCCACAAAGGTTTCGGCTGAATAGTTTTGTGGCAATTTTTTAGGTAAAGTCAAAGGTTTAACTTGGCTAACGTCTTTATCCAAAGCCGAATAAACTTGGCGTTTATCCTTATCTGCCAACACTGGCGGTTTGCTGTTGGCTTCGTTTGCCGTCTGCAATTTGCTTGCTGATTCGGCAAGCTCCATTTGGCTTGGCACAAGGTTTTCGGTAACAATATTCGACGCATTCGCCACAGGTTCGGCGAGCGAAGTTGCAGACGGCATCGCGCCGCTGTCTATGCTTTCCAACGCGGTTTGCATTTCGCTGCTTGTGTTTTCGGCGTAAACATAGGTGCTGCCCAGCAACAATGCCGCGCTCACGGCATACGATAATGGTTTTTTCAACATTTTTCGGTTTTCCCAGTAGTGATTTTATCGTTTTTAAAATACCAAATACCGCCTGACGCAAGGTTCAGGCGGTATGCTTACGGATTATGCTTCTTTCGTTTCCGCCGCTTTTGCACGCAAACGCAAACTCAAATCGCGCAATTGTTTGTCGTCTACCGCGTTTGGCGCGTTGGTCAATAAACATTGAGCACGTTGGGTTTTCGGGAAGGCAATCACATCGCGAATCGATTCTGCGCCCGTCATCAGCGTTACCAAACGGTCTAAACCAAACGCCAAACCGCCATGTGGAGGCGCGCCGAATTTCAGGTTATCCAACAAGAAACCGAATTTTTCTTGTTGCTCTTCTGGTGTGATTTTCAAAGCGGCAAACACTTTTTCTTGCACGTCAGCACGGTGAATACGAATCGAACCGCCGCCGATTTCCCAGCCATTCAACACCATATCGTAAGCGCGTGCCAAGCAGTTTTCTGGGGCGCTTTCCATCAAATCTTCATGCCCTGGTTTTGGCGATGTAAACGGATGGTGCATCGCGGTGTAGCGGTCTGCCTCTTCATCGTATTCAAACATTGGGAAATCCACCACCCACAAGGGTTTCCACTCGTCTACAAAATAGCCGTTTTCCAAACCATGTTCATGACCCACTTTAATGCGCAAAGCACCGATGGCTTCGTTCACAATCTTCGCTTTGTCCGCACCGAAGAAAATGATGTCGCCATTTTGTGCTTCGGTTTTGGCGATGATTTCTTTCAAGGTATTTTCCGACAAGTATTTCACAATCGGACTTTGCAAACCGCTGTCTTCGCCATTGCTCAAATTCGTTACATCGTTCACTTTGATGTATGCCAAACCTTTCGCGCCGTAAATGCCAACGAATTTGGTGTAATCATCGATTTCTTTGCGACTGAATTTCGCGCCGTTTGGCACACGCAAAGCCACCACGCGACCGCCTTTCATGTCAGCAGCAGCACGGAACACTTTGAATTCTTCGGTTTTCATCAAATCGGTCAATTCGGTGAACTTCAAGCTCACGCGCATATCGGGTTTGTCCGAACCATAATAGAACATCGCTTCTGAAAACGGCATGCGTGGGAAGTCGCCCAAATCCACGTCCAAAGCATCTTTGAACACTTTTTTCGCCATCGCTTCGGTGATGTCCATGATTTCGTCTTCGTTCAAAAACGAAGTTTCCAAGTCGATTTGAGTAAATTCTGGTTGACGGTCGGCACGCAAATCTTCATCGCGGAAACATTTGGTGATTTGGTAATAACGGTCAAAACCCGCCACCATCAACAATTGTTTAAACAATTGTGGCGATTGTGGCAAAGCGAAAAACTCGCCTGGGTGAACGCGGCTAGGCACAAGATAATCGCGCGCGCCTTCAGGGGTAGAACGCGTCAACATCGGCGTTTCAATGTCAATAAAACCTTGCTCGTCCAAATAACGGCGCACGCCCATCGCCACTTGATAACGCAATTTCAAATTGCGTTGCATTTGTGGGCGACGCAAGTCAATCACGCGGTTGGTCAAACGCACGTTTTCGCTGATGTTTTCATCGTCAATTTGGAATGGCGGCGTGGCAGCGGCGTTCAACACTTCAATTTCTTTCGCCAAAATCTCAATTTTGCCCGAAATCATTTTGTCGTTGGTTGTGCCTTCAGGACGGTTACGCACGCGACCTGTGATACTCAAAACGTATTCATTACGCGCCGAATCGGCTGTGGCAAAGGCTTCTGGAGTGTCGGGGTCAATCACCACTTGCACAATGCCTTCGCGGTCGCGCAAGTCAATGAAAATCACACCGCCATGGTCGCGGCGGCGATGCACCCAGCCTTTTACGGTTACGGTTTGGTCTAAATATTGTTCGCTGATTAAGCCGCAATAATTGGTACGCATAACAGTCCTTTAAATCAATAAATCATTAAATCATTAAGTTAATCAATTATTTGAAACAAACTATTTTGTTTCTTCCTTGTTTGTTTGATGCTCGTTTGTTTGACGTTCATCGGCGATGCCGTCTGCAACTTCGTTGCACAGCAAGGGCTGACCTTTTTTCTCATCAGGCAACACCATGCCCAAAGAAATCACATATTTCAAAGCGTCGTCCACGCTCATGCTCAATTCGCGAATGTCGCTGCGTTTGACCATGATGTAATAACCGCCAGTCGGGTTCGGTGTGGTCGGCACATAAACCGAAACGTATTCTTCGCCTTTAGGCAAGGCGCACGCCACTTCTTTGGCTAAACTGCCCGACACAAAACCAATTGTCCAAATGTCTTTTTGTGGAAACGGCACCAGCACGGGCGTTTTGAACGAGCGACTGTTGTCGGAAAACAAAGATTCCGACACTTTTTTGACGCTGGAATAAATGGATTTCACCACGGGAATACGCCCGAGCAAAGAATCCCAGCCTTGCAAAATTTTGCGTCCGATGAAGTTTGCCGCAAACAAGCCAGTCAGCAGCAACACAAAAAACGCCAACACCACGCCCAAACCTGGAATTTTGTAGCCAAGCAATTGTTGTGGCTGCCATTTTTGTGGCAATAAATTAAACAGCTGGTCGGAAGCGTTCACAATATAACTAATCACCCAAATGGTTACCGCAATCGGCAACCACACCAAAATCCCTGTAATCAGGTATTTTTTGAGTGCTTTCGTTAATGAACTGCCTTCATTTTTGGCATCGCTTGGCTTAACTTCGTCCATGGTGTGTATGCGTTATCTGTATTATTCAAACATAAAGTTGGGCATTATACGCCCTAGCTTGCGAATAAACGAGTGCCTAATCGCTAAATTTATTTTACATGCCGTCCCAGTCGCGGAACATCAAACCAAAACCGATGCCCGTTTGCTTGTGATTGTAGTCAATCAAACTTTCGCCATAGCCGTGAAATCCACGCACATAAGCCTTTAGCTTGCCTTTGAGTGGAAAACTATAGCCCAAATCAATCGCGCCATAACCTGTTGCAGGATTGAAACGCACGGTAGACATCAAGGCTTGGCGGTCGTTAAAACGATAATGCAAACGCAAATCGCCATAACCCATATAACGCGAAATGTCGGGATTGTCGTCTTCGCTGCCGCTTTGTTCAAACAAGCGCATCCAAACCCGCGGCATCACGGTTAATTTGCCCCACTCCATGCCTGCCATCGCGTAAGCACGATTCCATGAACGCGATTCGGGGCGACTTTGTCCATTCGATTCATGCACAAAACCTGCGCCCAACACACGCAATTTTCCACCCCACGGCAAAGTCGCCTTCACAGGCTGAGTAATCAGCACCTCTGGCGCATAATCGCTGTTGCGAAATGGTGCCGAACGTCTGCCCTGACTCCACAATTGCCAGTCTGATTTTTGGGTATACGCAAACCAAACGTCGGCACGCGATGCAAACAAGTCTTCTAACACTTTGGTTTTAAACGAAACCTGCATTTTCGCTTCTGCGCGTTTTTGTGCCGAAAAACGTTCAGCATCCGTTGTGCCACGCGTTGGCGAATGCGGCGCATAATTTGGACTAGAGTTATACCAAACAGGCATCAAATACATCGGGTTATGTTCACGTACCGTCAGCAAGCCGTCCGCAGCGTTTGCGTCCAAATCATACAATTTACTCAAAGGCGTGTATGCGTCTGTTGCGTCTTGCAGCTGCGTTTCCAAATCCGCGACTTTATCGCTTTCTTCACGCGTTTCTGCGTTGGCGAACACCACTTTAGCTTCTTTGTTTTCCAAACTTTGTTGCCAAGTTTGCGCCAAATCCACTGCCTTGGGCTGCGATGCCGTCTGCGCTGGCGTGATGTGGTTTTGTGGCGGAAATTGTGCCGCATAAATGCGGTCGTAACACGCCAAACGCAGCACATTGTCTTGCAACATCGCACATTGCAAACCCGCGTCGGTGCTTGCCGCCCACGCTTGCCCATTTCCCAACAAGCCCAAAGCCAACAAACAAGCTGTTTTTTCGTTCACACGCAACATCATCTCACGCCCCATCAGCGATAAAACAATGCCCCCAAAGCAACCTTGCGGCGGCAACTTGGGGGCATCAGACACCTAAATGCCGTAATTCAATTAAGCCAAAGCTTTGATTTTGGCAGACAAACGGCTCTTATGACGAGCAGCTTTGTTTTTGTGGAACACGCCTTTATCAGCGATGCGGTCCAACACTTTAACAGATTCTTGGTAAACTGCTTGAGCAGCGGCTTTGTCGCCAGCTTCAACAGCTTTCAAAACTTTTTTAACTGCAGTACGGAAAGCCGTACGCAAGCTAGCATTGTGAGCACGGTTTTTCACCGCTTGACGAGCACGTTTACGCGCTTGTGCACTATTTGCCATGGAAAAATCTCCTGAAATAAAATCAAAATTTCGTAAACGCGACATTCTAATGACGATTTACCTTAAAAGCAAGCCTGCACCTTGATTTTCTCAAAAAATGCTGCTGATGCCGTCTGCAGGTGTGCAAGAAAACAACAGATTAAGCGTTTTGCATGAAATTTAACATTGTTTACTTTATTCAAATCCAACTTCCACGCGTCTCATCATTTCTCGTTGCACATTTCGTTTTTCCTACCAACAAAATCCTGCTCATCCGCTTTCTCTCAACTTCCCAAAAACAGTTAAGAAATTCATATGTAAAGAGTTTTGATTTTTGGTAAAGATTCCATTACAATCGCCCACGCAAGTCCTTATAACTTGCGTTTAATTTTCTGTTTATCCCAACAAAGGAATGATAGCCATTATGAAAAAATCATTATTGACTGCATTAGTTGTATTCGCGTTGGCTGCTTGTGGCGGCTCTAAAACCGAAACTCAAGCTCCTGAACAAAAATCAGATGCGGCATCAGCTACTTCAGCTGTTGCGTCAAATCTGCCACAAACAGACGCTTTGAACATCTACAACTGGTCTAACTATGTGGACGAAGAAACCGTTGATGAGTTCAAAAAGAAATTCGGTTTGAAACTGAATTACGATTTGTATGAAAACAATGAAACTTTGGAAGCCAAAGTTTTGACAGGCAAATCGGGCTACGATTTGGTTGTTCCTGGTATTGCGTTCTTGCCACGTCAATTGCAAGCAGGTGCGTATCAAGAAGTCAATAAAGATTTAATTCCTAACTACAAAAACATCAACCCAACTTTATTGAAAATGTTGGAAACGGCTGACCCTGGCAATAAATACGCCGTGCCTTATTTCTCTGGCGTGAACACTTTGGCAATTACTGCTAAAGGTAAAGAAGCCTTGGGCGGTCAATTGCCTGAAAACGGTTGGGATTTGTTGTTTAAACCTGAATACACCGCCAAATTAAAAGGCTGTGGCATTGCTTTGTGGGACACGCCTAGCGAAATGTTCCCGATTGTATTGAACTATTTGGGCAAAGACCCAGCAGGTAAAAATCCTGCGGACATTGACGCAGCGGCTGAAGTTTTGAAATCGGTTCGCGGCGACGTGAAACGCTTTAGCCCTTCTGTGATTGACGAATTGGCGCGTGGCGATGTGTGCTTGGCAGCTGGTAACGGTGGCGATTTGAACATGGCGAAAAAACGCTCTGAAGAAGTGGGCAGCAAAGTCGGTATTGAAGTCTTAACGCCAAAAGGCATGGGCTTCTGGATTGAATCTTGGCTGATTCCTGCTGATGCGAAAAACGTTGCCAACGCACACGCTTACATCAACTGGACGCTCGACCCTGAAATCGCTGCACGCAATGGTAACTTCGTAACCTTCGCGCCTGCGAGCTTACCAGCGCAAAAATTGATGGATCCGAAATTAGTTGAAATCCGTTCAATCTTCCCGAACGATGAAGACATGCAAAGCGGTTTCGTGATGCCACAAATGAGCGACGAAGCGAAAAAACAAACCGTTGGCTTGTGGCAAAAAATCAAAGCAGGCAACTGATTGCTGGCTTGAACAAACTTTGCTCATATTGCTAAATGAATTAATCCAAACGGCTGCTAAACCCAGCCGTTTTTCTATACTCGCTTGCCTACAAAAATACAAATTCAATCGGTAGTCAATAGCAATCGTCATCTATTTGAGTTTTATGCTATATTTTCGCGACCGATTTGCCTATAATTCGGCTGCTGCCGTCTGCAGTTTGACAAGAACAATATTTGTAAACAAGGAAATGCCATGACCATTATCAAACAAGAAGATTTCATTCAAAGCATCGCCGATGCTTTTCAATTCATCAGCTATTATCATCCCGTTGATTACATTCAGGCTTTGTATAAGGCTTGGCAAAAAGAAGAGAATCCAGCCGCCAAAGATGCGATGACGCAGATTTTGGTGAACAGCCGAATGTGTGCAGAAGGACAACGTCCGATTTGCCAAGACACGGGCATCGCAACCGTGTTTTTAAAAGTCGGCATGAATGTACAATGGGACGCACAAATGAGCGTGCAAGACATGGTCAATGAAGGCGTTCGTCGCGCGTATACGCACCCAGACAACACTTTGCGTGCTTCAGTTTTGGCAGACCCAGCTGGCAAACGTCAAAACACTAAAGACAACACACCAGCCGTGATTCACATGGAAATCGTGGCAGGCGATAAGATTGAAGTAACTTGCGCTGCCAAAGGCGGCGGTTCTGAAAACAAATCTAAATTGGCGATGCTCAATCCGTCTGATTCTATTGTGGATTGGGTTATCAAAACCATTCCAACCATGGGCGCAGGTTGGTGTCCACCCGGGATTTTGGGCATCGGCATTGGCGGCACGCCTGAAAAAGCAGCGTTGCTTGCCAAAGAAAGTTTGATGAGCCATGTGGACATTCACGAATTGAAAGAAAAAGCCGATTCGGGCGCGGAATTGTCTACCACTGAAGCCTTGCGTTTGGAATT
>JAUNMN010000017.1:20062-22614 GCA_030531795.1 Neisseria sp. | reverse complement strand
AAAAAGCCGATTCGGGCGCGGAATTGTCTACCACTGAAGCCTTGCGTTTGGAATTATTTGAAAAAGTGAACGCTTTGGGCATTGGTGCACAAGGTTTGGGCGGTTTGACCACTGTGTTAGATGTGAAAATTTTGGATTACCCAACCCACGCCGCATCTAAACCGATTGCGATGATTCCAAACTGCGCCGCCACACGCCACGTCGAATTTGAATTAGACGGTTCAGGCCCTGCAGTGTTAACGCCGCCTAGCTTAGAAGACTGGCCAGATTTGACGTATAGCCCAGACAACGGCAAACGCGTGAATGTGGACGAATTAACTAAAGAAGAAGTGGCAACATGGAAAATGGGCGATGTATTATTGCTCAACGGCAAAATTTACACAGGTCGCGATGCCGCCCACAAACGCATGGTAGACATGCTCAATAAAGGCGAAAAATTGCCTGTAGATTTCACCAACAAACTGATTTACTACGTTGGCCCTGTAGACCCTGTTCGTGATGAAGTGGTTGGTCCTGCTGGCCCGACAACCGCTACACGCATGGACAAATTCACCCGTCAAATGTTGGAACAAACAGGTTTGCTCGGCATGATAGGCAAATCAGAACGCGGCGCGGCGGCGTGTGAAGCGATTGCCGACAACAAAGCGGTTTATTTGATGGCGGTTGGCGGCTCGGCTTATTTGGTTGCCAAAGCGATTAAAGAAGCGAAAGTGGTGGCGTTTGACGATTTGGGCATGGAAGCGATTTACGAATTTGACGTGAAAGACATGCCTGTAACCGTTGCGGTGGACAGCAGCGGTCAATCGGTACACGCGATTGCACCGAAGCAATGGCAAGCCAAAATCGGCATCATTCCAGTGGATAAATAATTGAAATAACAGCATAATCATGCCGTCTGCAGTTTACTTTCAAACTGCAGACGGCATTTTTTATTCAAACTTGATGCAAAACAAATGAATCAAATGTATTCAGTGTTAATATTGCCACGTTTACATTTCGTAACATTTTAACTCTATAAAGGTAAAGGAAAAAACATGAAAAAATTGCTTTTAACCAGTTTGATTTTGGCTGCCAGTCAAGTTTATGCGCATGATGTTTGGGTCATCACGCCAACCCACGCACCAGCAGGCGAAGCACTCGCCGCAGAGTTGGGCTACAGCCACATCTATCCCCTGCCCGAAAAAATTGCCGAAAACCGTTTACACATTTTCAAAGACCCGATGAGCATTGTAGGCGCAGACGGCACCAAATTCTCACTTTCGCAAAACGGCGAAAACTATCAATTCAAATCAGACAAAGCCTTGCCAGCCGACACCTATCGCGTAAGCGCACAATATCGCCCCACTTTTTGGGTAGAAAAAGCCGATGGCAAATGGGCACAAGCCACACTCAAAGAACACCCCGATGCCAAACATTGCGAACAAACCCAAATGTTTGGCAAAAGCATTGTTCACGTTGGCAACAAAGCCTTTAATCAACAAGCCGCGGCAACACCAGTTGGACAAGAATTAGAAATCGTGCCACTTGCCAACCCAAATCAAATTGCCGCAGGCGCGTTATTGCCTTTACAAATCCTGTATCAAGGTAAACCGCTTGCCAAAGCAACCGTTGTCGCCACCGCCGATACGGTTTTGGTTAAAGATGTTGCCGCACAACACGACCACCGCGACATCAACGGCTATTCCGCCAAAACCGACAAAGAAGGCAAAGTCAATTTCCTGCCGCTGATTGAAGGACAATGGAAAGTCAAAGTCATTCACGAAACCCCATTCGCCGACAGCAGCGTGTGCCACAAATCCACTTTGTACAGCACACTGATTGTGCCAGTAGGCAAAGAACGTGCCAAAGCACACGCCCACCATCATCATCACCATCACTGATAAAAACCGCCCTCGGGCGGTTTTCACGTTTTTACTTTTCCGTACTTTTACCCAACACCAAACTTCATTAAAATCAAAACCCAATTTTTAACGAAAGAATAGCCATGAAAAAAACCTTGCTTACCCTCACCGTCGCACTCACACTAAACGCTTGCCAACAAATACAAAACCCAGTTGCAGACGGCAATCTCAACCCAAATAACAGCAATCAGATTGTTTCTCCGCAAAATCTGGATTTTTCACGTATTCAAGGCGTAGAAAAAAGTTTAGAAATCAACGGTCAAACCATTGCATACATCGCTTACGAAAACATCGTTTACGTTACCAATCCCGTAGACACCCGTTATCAAACCTTAAACATCTACATTCCCAAAGCCTATTTCAATCAACAAAGCATAGATGGTTTCACCGCCGATACCGCCCCAATTTTCTTCCCCAACAATGTAGGCGGTTATATGCCAGCAAAAGCAGGCACAGTTGGTTTGGGACGCGATGGCAAGCCAAACGCCATCAGCGTTGCCTTGTCTAAAGGCTATGTCGTTGCCAGTGCAGGTGCGCGCGGTCGCAGCGAAACCACAGGCAAAGCACCTGCCGCCATTATTGATTTAAAAGCCGCTGTTCGCTATTTGCGTGCCAATGACAAAATCATGGCAGGCGATGCCAAAAAAATCA
>JAUNMN010000017.1:0-19962 GCA_030531795.1 Neisseria sp. | reverse complement strand
GTTCGCTATTTGCGTGCCAATGACAAAATCATGGCAGGCGATGCCAAAAAAATCATCAGCAATGGCACAAGTGCTGGCGGTGCTTTATCTGCCTTGTTGGGCAGCAGCGGCGATGCCGCCGATTATTTGCCCGAATTGCACCGTTTGGGTGCCGCCAACAGCAGCGACCGCATTTTTGCCGTTTCCGCTTATTGCCCGATTACCAATTTAGAACACGCCGATGCAGCGTATGAATGGCAGTTTAACGGCGTAAACGACTACCAAAAAATCAGCATTCAATCGCTGGATTACCGAGTAGAACGCAAACTCATCAAAGGCACGCAAACCGCCGAACAAATCGCTCTTTCCAACAAACTCAAACCGCTGTTCCCTGCTTATGTCAACAGTTTAAAACTCAAAAACAGCCAAGGAATGCCGATGACTTTAACTGCAGACGGCAACGGTTCGTTTAAAAAACAAATCGAACAAATGCTTGTCCAATCGGCACAAACCGCCTTAAACGCTGGTACAGATTTAGGCAATCCAAACTGGTTAAAAGTGGAGAATGGTAAAGTCATTTCCGCTGATTTTGATGCTTACGCTCGAGCAGTCGGTCGCCAAAAAACTGCCCCAGCATTTGATGGCGTGGATTTAAGCACGGGTGAAAACAATCTGTTTGGCGATGAAAAACACGCTAACAAACATTTCACCGAGTTTGGTACACAAAACAGCACCGTTGCCAACGCCGAAACCGCCGACAAACACATCGTCAAACAAATGAACGCGATGAACTACATTTCCAGCAACTCGGGGGCGCAACACTATCGCATACGCCACGGTGCAAACGACCGCGACACTTCGCTTGCCATTCCCACCTTGCTCGCCTTGCAATTGCGTCAAGCAGGCAAAAATGTTGACTTTGCCTTGCCTTGGGGCGTGAGCCATTCAGGCGATTACGATTTAGAAGAACTGTTTGCGTGGGCGAAAAAAGTCAGCACAAGCCAACCTTAATCCACACGATGCCGTCTGCACCTAAAAAATTCCTTTACGAAACCATGTAAACACGCATCAAAACGCAGACGGCATCTGCACCAAAACAAAACCGCAAACGATATTCGCTTGCGGTTTTGTTAATTTACTCAATGCTTTAAACGTTTAACGCTTTCAGTGCTTGTTCATTCAAACATTTCGGAAAATCGCCAAACACATTCAGCACTTATTTTGCTGGCACAACGCCCATGCGCTGTTTAAGCGAAGTGTGCGGTTGCTTGAAAATGCTGGCGTAGTAAGTTGCGTTGGTCAGCACTTTCTTCACATAATCGCGCGTTTCGGTGAACGGAATGGTTTCGGCATAAATCGCGCCTTCCAAAGGCACGTTCGCTTGCCATTGACGCGAGCGACCAGGCCCTGCGTTGTAGCCCGCGGTTGCCATCACTTCATTGTTTTGCAAACGGCGTTTCGCGTCGCCCAAATACCACGTTCCCATGCGGATGTTGCCGTCCATGGTGTAAAGCTGGCTGCTGTCCATGCCGATTTTGCCTGCGATTTCGCGTGCGGTTGCGGGCATCACTTGCATCAAACCTTGTGCGCCAACGTGTGATTTCGCGCCCATCACGAAGCGACTTTCTTGACGAATCAAACCGTAAACCCAAGCCGTGTCAATGCCTGCTTGCGCGGCGTAACGTTCAGTGATTTCGCGAAATGGCGAAATGTAACGCAAATCGTAGTTCAATTGACGGTCGGTGCTTTCGGCGGTGTTCACCGCCATATCGTAAAACTGGTTGTTATACGCCAATTGCGCCGCTGCCAATTTGGTGTTTTCATTCATGTCGCGCGTGGCGTAACGCCATTCTTGAGTTGCCACGCGACGCATCGTGCCATCGCCAGTCGCTTGGCTGTTTTGGAACAAAGTCAGCGCGCGGTTAATCGCACCGTCTTGTGCCAACTGTTGCAGCTGGCTATTGCTCGCAGGCGACACATTGTTTTTCGTATTGATGCGATTGCCCAGTTCTTCAGTCGCCATCACAGCATAAAAATTGCGCCCCGTTTTCGCCGCTTGACGATACAAATCCTGCGCACGCGCCGAATCGCCCAAAGCCGCATAACTTCTGCCCAACCAATACAACCAAGTCGGTTCATTTTTCAGCGCAGACGGCATATCGTTAATAATCGAAACCAAATCATTCCACTGCGAAAAACGCAAAGCCGAACGCGCATACCACTCAAATTGTTCCTTATTCAATTGCGAACGCAAAGCGCGGTTATAAAAATTCAAAGCTGCGCCAAAATTCTGATTGCGTGCCTGATTCAAACCCAATACGCCCCAAGCAAAACCCGCCTGTTCACGCGTCAGCGCACCATTCGCCTCCAAAGCCGCCAAACGGTCGCCCGAAGCCGCCGATTTTTGACTTTCCTTACCAATCACATCCAACAACAAATTCTCTTGATAACCCTGACCGCTGCCGCCCAAAGGACTACCCAAAGCCGCCGCCAAAGCACGCGCGTCCGTCAATTGATTCGCCGCAATCAAACCGCGCACCCGTCGCCACGCGTCTGCCTGATTCAAACTCATCGCCCGACTTTCCACCAAACGCGTACAGCCTTCCGACAACTTACCCGTTTCCAACACCAACTCCGCAGCCATCTTGCCACCAGCGATGCCGTCTGCATAACAGCGTACTTCCTGCGAACGCGCCGCCGCATCTAATTGCGCCAATTCCTGCTGGAAACGCACCCAATCTCCACGTTTTCCCAAAGTTTTCAGCCATTCATTGCGCACATTTTCCGCCATTGCCCCTTGCGTTTGCATCGCCAAAAACTGGCTAACCGTCGCATCATCGCCCGATTTCGCCGCACGCAAAGCCGCATCATAAAACGCATAACTGCTCAAAACCTGCCCCGCCGCTTGGCTCGCACGCCCTTTTAGCGCAAAACCCGCTTCATCATTTGACGTGTTCGCCACTGTTGGCGCAGGCATTTCAGGCGCAGTGCTCGAACACGCCGCCAAAGCCGCACTTACCACCAACAAACCTAATTGTGTGCGTAATTTCATAAACTCTCTCTTTATCGCAACTCAAAAACAATTGAGACGACTTTCACAGTCGTCCGAAAATGCCGCAATCATACCAGCTCCAGCCCCATTTCAGCACGATTTCGCCTTATCTTTACCTAATTTAAGACTTCGTTTTCTCAATGCCCTTTTGCCGCCAAACATTTCCACACCAAGCGCGCATCTTCTACCAACAAACCGCCAGACTTGCCTTGACAGCAATTCGCAAAATCCGTATAGTCTCGCCTTTTCCCACGCGCCCATCGTCTAGAGGCCTAGGACACTGCCCTTTCACGGCGGCAACCGGGGTTCGAATCCCCGTGGGCGTGCCAGATTTAAAACCTTGCTTCAATAGCAAGGTTTTGTTTTTTTCTAAATATTTTTCTTAATTTTTATCTTTAATTTTATCTCGCTTTTCAAATTATTTGCTGTTGCGGTAAATAGACAAAATTTTTCACCAAACCATTTGGCAAGCACAGATGCCGTCTGCAGACGGCATCTTGTCTGTTTGTCTTGCATCAAAAGCAAACAAAAAAAGGTTTAAGCCAAAACTTAAACCCTTTCAAAATCTTAAACCGTTCTCATCAAAACGGTTTCACGCTGTTTTTTCCACCACGTCCATCAAATTCCAACGCGGTTTCACATTAAATCCAGCTACTTCTTGTTGTTGGTGCAAACGCATCGCGCCTGCAAAGGCAATCATCGCGCCGTTGTCGGTGCATAAACTCAAAGGCGGAAAATACACTTGAACGGCTTCGGCAACGGTTTTCGGTTTGGCTTTGCCGTCTGCAGATGGCATTTTCACTTGCACGCGCAAATCGGCTAAATCGTGGCGCAATTTCCAGTTCGCACCCACGCCGCCAGCCACCACCAGCGTGCGAAAACCTGTATCCAGCAAGGCTTTTTTGACTTTCGCCACCAACACATCCACCACCGCATCTTGAAAAGCGCGGCAAATGTCATTGCGCGTTTGTTCGTTCAATTCTGCCGAATCGGTTTCGGCACGCACTTTTTCTACGGCAGTCAAAACAGCAGTTTTCAAACCCGAAAAACTCATTTGCAAATCAGCAGAATGCAACATCGGACGCGGAAAAGTAAAGGCATCGGCTCGCCCCAACTTCGCCAGTTCCGACAATTTCGCGCCCCCAGGGTAAGGCAAACCAAGCAGTTTCGCAGTTTTGTCAAAGGCTTCGCCAGCGGCATCGTCCACACTTTCGCCGAGCAATTCGTAATCGCCCACGCCTTTCACCGCCATAACCTGCGTGTGTCCACCCGAAACGAGTAAGGCAACAAAAGGAAATTCAGGTTTTTCGTCTGCCAAAAGTGGCGAAAGCAAATGCCCTTCCAAGTGATGCACGGGAATCACGGGTTTATCCAAAGCCATCGCCAAAGCGTTGGCATACGCCGAACCCGCCAACAAAGCGCCGCCCAAACCTGGGCCTTGGGTAAACGCGATGGCATCGATTGCCTCATAAGCCACGCCAGCTTCTTGCAAACAGGCTTGAGTCAGCGGCACAAGGCGGCGAATGTGGTCGCGGCTTGCCAACTCTGGCACAACGCCGCCATATTCGGCGTGCATCGCCATTTGGGTATGCAATTGATTGCCTATTAAACCGCGTTCGGTGTGGTATAAAGCCACGCCCGTTTCATCGCAAGAAGATTCGATTCCTAAAACCAACATTTGCCGTCTGCAATCCAAAAAAGGCGTTATTTTAGCCGAAAAACTATAGTTTGGCTGATAGTTGGCGATTAAAGCGCGCAATCGCCGCGTTTACAGACCGCGTCAGCATACTTTATACTCTCGCACCCTTTTCTTTTTATTATCAAATTTGCAGACGGCATCACATGGCACACTACGCAATCGGCGACTTACAAGGCTGTTTTTACGAACTTCAAAACCTGCTCAAAAAAATCGATTTCAATCACGGACGCGACACCTTGTGGCTCACGGGCGACATCGTCAATCGCGGCAGCCATTCGCTAGAATGTTTGGAATTTTGTATGCGCCACGAAAGCAGCGTGCAAACCGTGTTGGGCAATCACGACCTACACTTGCTCGCCCTGATGTACGGTTTGGGCAAACACAAACGCAGCGACACGCTATTGCCGATTTTGAACCACCCGAATATGCCGAAAATGCGCGACTGGCTGCGCCAACAACCGCTTTTAATTGAAAGCGAACAGCACGTTTTGGTACACGCAGGTTTATTGCCACAATGGAGCATAGACTTGGCGAACAAGTTGGCTGGAGAAGTAGAAGAAACGCTACAAAGTGCTAAAGTAGAACACTTTTTCGCCACAATGTATGGCAACAAACCGATTGCGTGGTCGCATATGCTCACAGGCGAAGAAAGATTGCGTTTGATTACCAACGTCTTCACGCGTATGCGCGCCATCACGCTGAACAACGAATTAGACTACGATTTCAAAAAAACCTTGCCCGAAATGCCCGAACATTTACAGCCTTGGTTTGCCGCCGAAAACCGCCAAAACCTTGATAAAACCATTGTTTTCGGACACTGGTCGGCACTCGGTTTACACCAAAATCATCAAGTCATCGGCTTGGACACAGGCGCACTTTGGGGCGGCGAACTCACCGCCATCAATTTAGACACTCAAGAAATTAGCCAAACACCATCGTTAAAAGGTTTGGATTGGGAAAAACTGAGTTGATACAAATAATAAAAACCGTTTCAGCATATTCTGAAACGGTTCTTCGTTTGCCTTAAAGATGAATTTGCTTCTACGGTATTTACATTCATAAGATGCAGACGGCATTTACAACACTTCAGCCAAATCGTCTTGCCGAAAATATGCCAAACGCACATCGCCATTTGCTTCCAACACGCAACCGCCAAAGTCATCGCGCCAATCAGGAATGACGATGCGTTGCACTGTTTTCCCTTCAAAATCAATCTGATGAATGGCTGGTCTATGCGTATGCCCGTGTATCAAATAATCCACGCCAGCAAAACGCTGCAATGCCGTCTGCAAACCTTGTGTGCTGACATCGCCGATTTCGGTTAAACCGTTTGCGTCTTTTTTGCGTTGGCTGTTGGCACGAATTTTGGCAGCGATTTGCAAACGCTTTTGGCGTGGCAGGCAAAGCAAGGCTTTGCGTATCAAGGGAAAACGTATCCAACTGCGATAACGTTGATACGCCACATCATCGGTACACATTTCATCGCCGTGCATCAGTAAGATTTTTTTACCAAATAAATCAAAGCAATATTGTTCAGGCAACAGCGTCATGCCTGCCGCTTGGGCATAGCGTTTGCCCAACAAAAAATCGCGGTTGCCGCAAATAAAATAAACGGGCGCGTGCTGGCTAAACGCTTGCAATGCCGTCTGCACTTCGCCTGCCACTTCGTCCGCCGCATCATCGCCGACCCACAATTCAAACAAATCGCCCAAAATATACAAAGCCGACACTTTGCCTTGCCATTGCTGTAAACACGCCAAAAACAAAGCGTTCAGCTTGGGCGTATCCAATGACAAATGCAAATCAGCGATGAAAACAGTCGGCTTGGTGTTCATGATTTAAGCGAAAATTTCTTGATATTGTTCGGCTTGGAAACCGCAAAAATACTTGCCGTCTTTCGCCAACACGGGGCGTTTGATGATGCTGGGATTTGCCAACATCAAGGCGATTGCGCCTGCTTCGGTTTCTGCCTGCGCTTGCTCTTCGCTACTGAGTTTGCGCCACGTTGTACCGCGTTTGTTCAACAACACATTCAACTCAATATCGCCCAACCACGCGCGAATCTGCGCTTCAGTTGGGGCGTTTTTTTTGAAATCATGAAACACAAAATCAATGCCCTGCTCGCTCAACCATGTGCGTGCTTTTTTCACCGTGTCGCAGTTGGCAATGCCATAAACTTCAATCATTTTGATACTTTCTTATCGCAAAAACGCGCGTATTGTAACAAAAGCGATGAGATTTCACACCAGCAAAAACAAGACAAATCAAGCAAAAAATGCTATTCTAGCCGTCTTATTTTGACCTTAAAGCAGCCCAACAATGAAGAAAAAACTGATTTCAGGCATCGCAGGAGTCGTGGCAGTCGGCGCAGCAGTTTTGCTGGCAACGCCTTATTTTTTCGGTCAGCGCGCCCAAAGCGTGTTAGACGAACAACATCAAATCTTAAAAAGCAGCAGCTATTTGAGCATCGATTCGCGTCAATACGAACGCGGCTGGTTCAGCTCAACCGAAACCACGGTTTTGCGTTTTAACCCAACTTTGCTCGGCAATATCCAAGCCTATTTGCCCGACAACATCAAAACGGTTTTGAATCAACCGATTACTGTGGTCAATCACATTTCACACGGCCCGCTCGTGGATTTTTCGCTGGCGGCGGCACACGTTGAAAGCGAATTTCGCTATCACCCTGAAACCGAAAAAGTATTGAAACGCTTTTTTGGCGACCAAACGCCTTTACAAGTGAGCAACACCATCGCTTTTGACGGCTCAGGCGAAGTGGATTTGCAGATTCCTGCGTTTGACTATGAAGAATTGTCGGGCATCAAATTAAACTGGCAAGGTTTGAGCGGTTCAACGCAATACAACCGTGCGTGGACGCAATACGAACACGATTATCGCGCGCCGTCTTTGCGCGCCAAATTAGCCGACAAAGGCGATGTGGCGATTGACAACATCAGCTTCAAAGCCGACAGCGAAACAGGTGCAGACGGCATCGCTTTGGGCAGCAGCTCGACACAAGTGGGCAAGTTCTCGGTACGCTGGCAAGAAGGCATAGACTACAATTTCAAACTCAACGAGTTGGTGCAACTGATTACCAACTTGCAAATCGGCGCGTTCATCAACCCAACTGGCACGATTGCGCCGTCGAATATTGAAGTGGACGACATCAAATTTGATACTCAAGTCAAAGCTGTCGACCAGTTCATCAACAGCGAAGGACGTTTTCAATTTGCCAAACTGGTTTACGGCAAAGACACTTACGGCCCGCTGGATATTGATGTTGCCGCCGAACACTTAGACCCTAAAGGTTTGGCTGCACTCAAAGCCGCCATGGCAAAAATCGCCGCCGAAAAAATGTCGGAAGAACAAATTCAAGCCGCGCTGGTTCAAGCCGCCAAAGGCGAAGCCGCTTCTTTGTTCACTTCTAATCCGCAGCTAAAAATCCGCAAATTTAATTTCACCACGCCGCAAGGCAAAGTGGCTGCAGACGGCATCTTGGCGTTTAATGGTTTACAAAACAACGATTTAAACGATGTTGCATCTTTGCTCAAGAAAACCCAAGCCGACATCAAATTGAGTTTGCCGCAAGCCTTGTTGGAAAGCATCGCGATTAGCCAAGCGCGCAGCATTTTCACCGTGAATCCCGAAGACGAAGCCGCTGGCGAAGCGAATATTGACGACATCAACGAAACCTTGCGTTTGATGGTAGACAGCACCGTGAAATCGATGCAAGGCGAAGGCTATTTGCAATTTGACAACGGACAAATCAGCACGCAAATTCAAATCAAAAACGGCGAAGTTCAGCTCAATGGCAAGGTATTCAAAACCGAAGCCGAACCTGAATTTAACGAAGCGGATTTTGCCAACAGCGCAAGCGCCACGTCTGAAGTTCAGGCAAGCCAACCGTAATCACGTCAAACTCCAAAACAAAAACAGGCGAATCACTCGCCTGTTTTTTTCATTTTGCCGTCTGCGTTTTTCATTTCTACGTTTGCGCCAACCGATTGCCTGCATTTTTGCAAACTGTTTCAGCCCACTCGCGCTTTGTTTTGATTGTGCGTTTTGAATTTCGGCTTGTGTTTCAAAGTTCACTGGAAACGTTTTGACGTTTTTTCTATTTACATCAAGCGTTTCACTCAATCAAAATCTTGCTCCAAACGCTGCAAGCGTGCGTTTAAATACGCCAACTCGCCACGCAAAGCGCGAATTTCTTGCAACAGTTCTTGTTGTTCGCGCGCTGTTTTTATGCCGTCTGCACGGGGCGCAAATGTGGGCAACAGCGTTTGCAATTTTGCCAAAGCGGTCGCCGCCATGTCCCGATAATCGCCGTCTATTTGCAAACTGGCGAAATAGCCCAGCCACGCGTAACCCAAAGCCAAATCGCCTGCAACCGACACGTCTTGCCACGCGCATTCTTGCTGTTGCAAGGTTTTCAGCACCGCTTGCGGCGACACGCTAATCAACGCGCTCGCAGGTTTTGCCGTTGCTTGCAACAAACCATCTGGCTGAAAACGCGCGTGCACCTGCCAAAAACCGATGCGCAAACCCAACACCAAACCGTTGTAGCCAGCCAAAACGGCTTGCGTGTCGAGATTGTGTTGAATGATTCGATTGATTAAGCTAAAAATCGCCATTTTTTGTTCTTAACTCATTGAAAAATCATATTTTATGTTTTCAATGTTTTATTCCATATTGAGTAAATCGGCAAAATCGGCGTATGCCGTCTGCACTTTTTTGCCTGTGTTTTCGCTGTTATCGCACACAAAACACGGGCTAGGCAAACCCAAATTCGCTGCTTCTTGGCTGTAAAATTCGGCGCGACTTGGGTGCGCATTTTGCACGATGTTGCGCACGCGTTTGCCGTTTGGCTGTTGTGTCGCACGCAATAAAGCGGCAACGGCGCGTTCGCGGTGCAACACGTTCACCACTTGCTGCCCGTTTGGCACGCGTTCTTGCTGTAATAAACGGCGCACGGGGTGGCGTTCGCTGCAATGCAAACCGCCCAGACGCAAAATATCCACATTAGCTATCTTGCTGTTTAATAACACATTTTCAGCAGCGACAATGGTTTGCGCGCTGGCGGTGTCGGCGTGTAATTCGCTGTGTTCGTCGCAAACCCGCGTTTGTGAGCCGTAAACCGAAATGCTGCTGCTGAAAATCAAATGTTGCACGCCAAACTGTTCGGCACTTTGCGCCCAACTGGCGATGACTTCGGCATAATTCGCCACAGCCGACGGCGGCAACAAGGCTATCCACGTTTTGTGTTCGCGCCACGCCTGCCATGCCGTCTGCAATTCGTTTGCCGACAAAGCGTTCAGGTTTTGGGTGTGCAATTCAATCGGCAAGCAAATGTCGTCGGACGTTAAGTCTCTTTTTAAAGCAGAGACTTGCCAACCGTTTTCGTATAGACGTTCGGCAAGCGGTCGCCCCAAATAGCCCATGCCCAAAATCGCTGCGCTGTTCATCACAAACCTTCGCTATCCAGCCACGCAGGACGTTGCCATTTTTTGCCGTCTATCGCTTGGTGCGTCGTCATTTGCTGCAATAAATCACGCGGATTGTCCGACACGCACAGCAAACTCATGTTTTCCGCTGGCATAAAACCGTATTGAATCGTTTGTTGCAACAAAGCCAGCAAAGGGTCGTAAAAACCCAACGTATTGAGCAAACCGACTGGGCGGCGGATTTGCTGCAACTGCGCCAAAGACAACACTTCAAACAGTTCTTCAAATGTGCCGATGCCGCCTGCAAGCGCGATGAACGCGTCGCCCAACTCAATCATTTTGCTTTTGCGCGTTGCCATATCGGGCGTTTCAATCAGTTCTTGCACGCCCGTGTGCGCCAACTCTTTTTCACGCAAAAAAGTGGGAATCACGCCGCACACGTCGCCGCCAGCCGCCAAAGCCGCATCGGCAACCGCGCCCATCAAACCGACTTTGCCGCCGCCATAAACCAAACGCGAACCGCGCTCGGCAATCAGTTGCCCCACTTCTTTGGCGGCAACATAGTAATCGCGCGTCAAACCATAGTTTGAACCGCAATAAACCACAATATTGTCCATTTTATTCATGATGTGTGTTTTCTTTTATATTGAATGAGTTAAGCAAACGCAGACGGCATATTTTGGCGATGCCGTCTGCGGCTGTTTTATTTTTTACAACACCGCCAGCGGATACGAACCGATGACTTTCACAAACACATTGCGTTCTGTGAAATCGCGCAACACCGCCGCCACATTTTCTTGGTCTTTGTGTCCTTCAATGTCGGCGAAAAAAACGTATTCCCACAAACCTGTTTTCCCAGGGCGACTTTCAAATTTGGTCATTTGAATGCCTGCAGCGGCGAATGGCGTGAGCAAATCAATCGCTGCACCTGCGCGGTTGGGAATCGAAAACACGATAGACGTTTTGTCTTGTCCGCTTGGCACGGTGTCTTGGTAGCCCAACACCAAAAAACGCGTGGTGTTGTTCGGTTCGTCTTCAATATTGCGGGCGATGTTGATTAAATCGTAGATTTCACAAGCGGTTAAGCTGGCAATCGCCAACACGCTTTCGTCTTCCGCCGCCAAACGCGCCGCTTCGCCATTGCTGGAAACGGGAATACGCTCCACGCTGTCGGGCAGGTTTTTGCTCAACCAATCGCGACATTGTGCCAAGGCTTGCGCGTGGGCATACACGACGCGTACGCCGTCCAAACCTTCCACTTTGCGCAATAAATTATGATGAATGCGTAATACCACTTCGCCACAGGCTTTCAAAGGCGAGGACACCAGCAAATCTAAAGTTCTGCCCACCGAGCCTTCAGTGGAATTTTCCACAGGCACAACCGCGTAATCGGCTTGATACGATTCGACCATGCGCAAGCAATCGTCTACTGTGGTGCAGCCGACCGTGTTCGCGCCGTGTCCAAAATGTTTGACCGCCGCTTGTTGAGTGAACGTGCCTGCAGGGCCAAGATAGGCAATCGTCAGCGGACGTTCCACCGCCAAACATTCGCTCATCACTTCACGAAACAGTCGTGCCACCGCTTCGCCCGACAGCGGCCCTTGGTTTAACTCTTTGATGCGACGCAAAACCTGCGCTTCGCGTTCAGGGCGATACACCACGCCCGTGCCTTTGAGTTCGCCTATCGCCCGCGCGTGCTGGGCGCGTTCATTCAGCAAACGCAAAACCGTGGCATCGATTTCGTCAATCGCATTGCGGTGTGGCAAAAGTTGTTCATCAGACATCATCTTATCCTTTACTCAATATTTTTTTCTTGCTATTCAATATCATACATAAGCTGATGCCGTCTGCGTTTAGACAAAGTAAAACCGCAGACGGCATCGCCATTCACATTTTCTTATTGCGCCACGTTTGACGCGACAAGGCAAACAACAAAATCACGCCCGTCAGCGTGGAAGCCAACATCAAACTTGGCATGATGTAAATCGTGCCATTATGCAATTCGGTTGCCAGCCAACCCATAAACGCGCCGATGATGGACGTGCTCGCCATCAGCACCGCGTTTGCCGTGCCGCCTGCTTCCTTAAAATGACTCATAAAACACGCTTGCGTGTTCGCCGTAATCAAACCTTGCGTGCCAACCGCAAACATCACGCACGCCACCACCGCCGCAAACGGCGGCAAATCCGCGCTGCTCAACACCAGCAAAACCAACAGCACATTCGCCAGCAACTGAATGCCCAAGCCCCAAAGCAAAATGTCTTCCGCGTTGCTGCCGCGCTTCAAACGCCAAGCCGTGATGCGATTAAACGTGCCCATCGTAACGATGTTGCACCCAAACGCCCACGCATAAGCACTTGATGATAAACCATAAAGATTCATGTACACAAAAGGCGATTCGGTAACAAACACAAACAGGCAACCGAAACTAAACGCCTGAAAAAACAAAAATCCCAGCGCGATTTTGGTACGCAAAACCTGCTGATAACGGCGCAAAATATTGATGACAAAATAACGGTCGAATTGTCCACCGCCGCCGCTGTTGGGCAAAAACTTCCACAACAGCGCAAACACCAACACGGCATACGCCATCAAAAAACCGAAAATCAAACGCCAGCCGCCGATGATTTGCAAAACCGAACCTATCATCGGCGCAAGCAAAGGCGCAGCCATCATCACAATGCCGATTAAGGCAAACATTTGCGCCGCTTGTCTGCCTGTGAAAAAGTCGCGCACCACCGCACCCGACATCACCACCGCCATGCCGCCGCCCACCGCTTGCACAAAACGCAACAACAAAAGCTGGTCTGCCGTCTGCGCCAACACAATCGCCAACGTGCTTACCGCGTACACCGCCAAACCGCCCAAAGCCACCACGCGTCTGCCTTTGATGTCCGACCACGAACCGCCCGTGAGCTGCCCGAGTGCCACACCAAACATAAACATACTCAAACTTTTTTCAATGTGATGAATATCCGCTTGCAAATCGCGCGCCAAATCGGGCAAGGCTGGCAAATAAGCGTCGATGGAAAGCGGCAAAATCGCCACCATCAAAGCCAGCAAAATCGCCATTTGTTTTTCTGAAAGGGGAAGAGAAATAGACATACGCAATCGCAAATCGGCTCGCTGGCTTCGCGCCAAATCAAGCCACACAAAAAAGGCGCATTATAACGCGTCTTGAGAAGTGCTTAAAGAGTAAGCAAGGCAATCGCAAGCGCGATGATGCCGTCTGCAGACGGCACAAACTCACTCAAATTTAAAATTTTTTAACATTTATTGACAAATCACGGTTTTTTGGCGTATAAAAGCGAATTGTTTGCTGAATTTAATCATGTTTTCATCTTTACATTTGGTAAACACAACACAAGAAGAAGTTTGCCATGCTTGTTTGCTTTGATTTTTCACAAGCAAGAACAGCAGACAAATAGATGATTAACTCGTTCGTGAGAATTGATTTTATGAATCCCATGTATATTACCTTCGGGGTGTATTTAGTTGCCGTATTGCTGATTGGCTTGGCGGCGTATTTTTCAACCAGAAATTTTGACGACTACATCTTGGGCGGTCGTAGCCTTGGCCCATTCGTAACCGCCTTGTCGGCTGGTGCTTCGGATATGTCGGGCTGGCTGTTGATGGGTTTGCCTGGCGCGATTTATTTGAGCGGCTTGAGCGAAGCGTGGATTGCCATCGGTTTGACCATCGGCGCGTGGCTGAACTGGCTGCTGGTCGCAGGTCGTTTGCGCGTTCACACCGAATACAACAACAACGCCCTCACCTTGCCTGACTATTTTTCACACCGCTTCCGCACCGAAAGCAATGCGATGAATGTGGTGTTGAAAATCGTTCCGTCGATTATCATTTTGTTTTTCTTCACGATTTACTGCGCATCTGGCATTGTGGCTGGTGCAAACTTGTTCCAAAGTTTGTTCCCAGGCATGGGCTACACCCAAGCGATGTGGTTGGGCGCGGGTGCAACCATTGCCTACACCTTCATCGGCGGCTTCTTGGCAGTGAGCTGGACAGACACGGTTCAAGCGTCTTTGATGATTTTCGCTTTGATTTTGACCCCGATTATGGTGTATTTGGGTTTGGGCGGCGCAGAACAAATGGCGGCTGCCATGGCCAGCGCAGCTTCTGAAACAGGCAAAGAATACAGCAGCTTGTTTGTTGGCACGACCATTGTCGGCATCATCTCAACCGCAGCTTGGGGCTTGGGCTATTTCGGTCAGCCACACATTTTGGCGCGCTTCATGGCGGCTGAAAACGTGAAATCTTTGACTTCTGCACGTCGCATCGGCATGAGCTGGATGATTTTGTGTTTGGCTGGTGCGGTTGCCGTGGGCTATTTTGGTATTGCTTACTTTGAAGCGAACCCAGAACAAGTTACCCACATGAAAGGCAATCACGAGCGCATCTTCATCGCCTTGTCTACCATTTTGTTCAATCCATGGATTGCGGGCGTGATTTTGTCGGCGATTTTGGCGGCGGTGATGTCTACTTTGTCTTGTCAATTATTGGTGTGTTCAAGCGCGATTACCGAAGACTTCTACAAAGGCTTCTTGCGTCCAAACGCTTCACAAGGCGAGTTGGTGTGGATTGGTCGCATCATGGTATTGGCGGTTGCCGTGATTTCTATCTTGATTGCAGCCAACCCTGACAGCAAAGTTTTGGGCTTGGTGGCTTACGCTTGGGCAGGTTTTGGCGCGGCGTTTGGCCCAGTGGTGATTTTGTCGGTGTTCTGGAAACGCATGACCGCCATGGGCGCGTTGTTGGGCATGATTGTTGGCGCGGTTTTGACTGTGGTTTGGGCGGAAGCAGTGAACCCAGCTTTGAAAGCGGCTGAATTGCCAACGATGTATGAAATCGTGCCAGCTTTCATCGCGTGTTTCATCACCATTATTGTGGTTTCTGTGTTGGGCAAACAGCCTTCTAAAGAAATCCAAGAACGCTTTGAACAAGCCGATTCTGACTACCACGCTGCGAAGTAATTTTTCCCAGTTTTTTGTCAAATATCAAGAAGCTGTCCGTTATTTCGGGCGGCTTTTTTGATATAATGTTGGCTGTCATTTCTGTCGTTTTTTTTGCAGACAGAATAAAACTTTCAGCTTATGCCGTCTGCGGTTTCGTGTTTAGCCATTCTGCAGACGGCATCAGTTGCCCTTTTGCAAAACTTCCACTTTCTCAAAATTTTTTGGAGACCGATTCATGTTCCATTTTGCCCACCCGCAACAAACCGCCTTGCGTCAAGCCGTTACCGCCGCTTATCGCCGCGACGAAGCTGAAGCCGTACAAGATATGTTGCAGCAAGCACAAATGTCCGATGCCGAACAAGCATCTGCCAACGAATTGGCACGCCGTTTGGTCAAACAAGTTCGCGAAAACCGCCGTAAAGCCTCTGGCGTAGATGCTTTGATGCACGAGTTTTCATTGTCTAGCGAAGAAGGCGTGGCGTTGATGTGTTTGGCGGAAGCCCTTTTGCGTATTCCCGACAACGCAACGCGCAACAAATTGATTCAAGACAAACTTTCTGATGGCGACTGGAAAAGCCATTTGAACAACAGCCCGTCTTTGTTTGTGAACGCTGCCGCGTGGGGCTTGTTGATTACAGGTAAACTCACTTCTGCATCAGATGAAAAAACTTTAGGTGCATCTTTAACACGTTTATTGAGCAAAGGCGGCGAACCCTTAATCCGCAAAGGCGTAGACTACGCGATGCGTATGTTGGGCAAGCAATTTGTAACAGGTCAAACCATTGAAGAAGCCTTGCAAAACGGCAAAGAACGCGAAAAATTGGGTTATCGTTTTTCGTTTGATATGCTGGGCGAAGCGGCATTCACGCAAGCCGATGCCGACCGCTACTATCAAGATTATGTAACCGCCATTCACGCGATTGGCAAAGACGCACAAAACGCTGGCGTGTACGAAGGCAACGGCATTTCAGTGAAATTATCGGCGATTCATCCGCGTTATTTCCGCGCTCAACATCAACGCGTATTAGACGAATTATTGCCTAAACTCAAACAGTTATTTGTATTGGCAAAACAATACAATATCGGTTTGAACATCGATGCCGAAGAAGCCAACCGCTTGGAATTGTCGCTGGATTTGATGGAAGCCTTGGTTTCCGACCCCGACTTAGCAGGCTACAACGGCATCGGTTTTGTGGTGCAAGCCTACCAAAAACGTTGCCCGTTTGTGATTGATTATTTGATTGATTTGGCACGCCGTAACAATCAAAAACTGATGATTCGTTTGGTGAAAGGTGCGTATTGGGACAGCGAAATCAAGTGGGCGCAAGTAGACGGCATGAACGGCTACCCTGTTTACACCCGCAAAGTACATACCGATGTGTCGTATTTGGCGTGTGCGCGTAAATTGTTGGCAGCGCAAGATGCGGTGTTCCCGCAATTTGCAACCCACAATGCCTACACCCTTGCCGCGATTTACGAAATGGGCAAAGGCAAAGATTTTGAACATCAATGTTTGCACGGCATGGGCGAAACCTTGTATGACCAAGTGGTTGGTGCGCAAAATCTCGGTCGCCGCGTACGCATTTACGCGCCTGTTGGCACGCACGAAACCTTGCTCGCTTATTTGGTGCGCCGCCTGTTGGAAAACGGTGCAAACTCTTCGTTTGTAAACCAAATCGTAGACGAAAACATCAGCATCGATGAGTTGATTCGCAGCCCGTTTGACACCATCGCCCAACAAGGCATTCACGGTCATGCCAGCTTGCCTATGCCTGCCGATTTGTACGGCGCGGAACGCAAAAACTCGCAAGGCGTGGATTTGAGCAATGAAAATGTGTTGCAACAATTAGAAGCCGACATGAACGCCGCTGCCAGCCAAACTTATCACGCTGCTTCTTTGGTGAACGGTACGGCACGCGAAGTGCAGACGGCATTTGAGGTGCAAAACCCTGCCGACCACAACGATGTAGTGGGCACAGTCAGCTTCGCCGATGCCGCTTTGGCACAAGAAGCGATTGCCGCCGCGTTAGACGCACAAAGCGCGTGGGCGAACACTCCAGCCAGTGAACGTGCTAACGCTTTACGCCGTTTCGCCGACTTGATGGAACAAAACACGCCAACTTTGATGATGTTGGCAGTGCGCGAAGCAGGCAAAACGCTGAACAACGCGATTGCCGAAGTGCGCGAAGCAGTCGATTTCTGTCGCTACTATGCCGATGAAGCCGAGCAAACCTTGCCTAAAGACACGCAAGGCGTTGGCACGGTTGTGGCGATTAGTCCTTGGAACTTCCCACTTGCGATTTTTGTTGGCGAAGTTGTGTCGGCTTTGGCGGCAGGCAATACTGTGGTTGCCAAACCAGCCGAACAAACCAGCTTAATCGCCCATTATGCCGTTGGCTTATTGCATCAAGCAGGCGTGCCGTCTGCAGCTTTGCAGTTGGTGCTGGGCGCAGGCGAAGTCGGCGCGGCATTGACGCAAGACAGTCGCATCAATGGCGTGATTTTCACGGGTTCAACCGAAGTGGCACGCTTGATTAACCAAACTTTAGCCAAACGCGATGACAACCCTGTTTTGATTGCCGAAACAGGCGGACAAAACGCGATGATTGTGGACTCAACCGCGCTGGCAGAGCAAGTGTGTGCCGATGTGTTGAATTCGGCGTTTGACAGCGCAGGTCAGCGTTGTTCGGCATTGCGTATTTTGTGCGTACAAGAAGACGTTGCCGACCACATGGTCAGCATGATTAAAGGTGCGATGAACGAATTGCGCGTGGGCAATCCGCGTTTATTGAACACCGATGTCGGCCCTGTGATTGACGCAGAAGCCCAACAAAATCTGCAAAAACACATCGACAAAATGAAAAGCGTTGCCAAATCGCATCATCAAATTCAAATCGCCGATGATGCCCAAAACGCAACCTTTATCGCTCCGATTATGTTTGAATTAGACAATTTGAACCAACTCGAGCGCGAAGTGTTTGGCCCAGTGTTGCACATCGTGCGTTACGCCGCGAACGAACTTGACCAACTGATTGACCAAATCAACAGCAAAGGCTACGCCCTCACCCACGGCATTCACAGTCGCATCGATGCCACCATTGCCCACATTCGCAGCCGCATTGAAGCAGGCAATGTGTATGTGAACCGCAACATCGTTGGTGCAGTTGTTGGCGTGCAACCGTTTGGCGGACACGGCTTGTCAGGCACAGGCCCGAAAGCGGGCGGCCCGTTCTACTTGCAACGTTTGAGCCGTTTGACGCAATGGAAAATCCCACAATTGAGCCGCATCGGCAAAGCAGACGAAACCGCTTTAGCCCAAGTGGAAAAAGTGTTGCACAAACTGCCTTTAGAGCAAGCCGAAAAAATTGCTTTGGCAGCGAATTTGGGTACGGCACGCGTACACACTTTGCGTCAAGCCGAAGTGGTGTTGGCAGGTCCAACGGGCGAGCGCAACGCTTTGAGCTGGCACGCCCCCAAACGCGTTTGGGTTTACGGTGGCAATCTGCAAACCGCCTACGCCGCTTTGATTACCTTGGCGGCATCGGGCATTGTCAGCGTGGTGAACAGCGATTCGCCTTTGGCAGCTTACACAGCGGAGTTGAATGGTTTGGTGGAAGTGAACAACAACCCAGCCAACGCAGGCATCAGCCATGTGATTGCTTTGGAAACCTTGTCTAGCGAGCAAAAACAAGTGTTGGCACAAAACAGCGGCCCGCTGATTCGCATCGTGGCAGCCGAAAACGGCGTGGATGTGTTCCAAGTGTTTGAAGAAATTTCTTGCAGCACCAACACCACCGCGGCAGGCGGCAACGCCAGCTTGATGGCAATGAGCGATTAAGGTTTGAAGCACGTTTAAACGTTTTTTAAATTCAAATGCCGTCTGCAACTGAAAAAGTCTCACAGCGAAGCGATGAAGACAATTTCAGATTAGTGCAGACGGCATTTTTGACGCTTACAGCCCAAAAATCCAGCGAATCCCAGCCGTTTTTAGGCTATAATCCGCCCTTTCTTTTCAACGATTTTCAGCAACACAACCATGTCTAAAAAAAGCAAAACCGAGTTAGAAAACAATAAATTACATAAACGTCTGCGCCATGCAGTTGGCGATGCGATTAACGATTTCAATATGATAGAAGCAGGCGACAAGATTATGGTTTGCCTCTCGGGTGGCAAAGACAGCTACGCCCTGCTCGACATTTTGCGCCAGCTGCAAGCGTCTGCACCGATTGATTTTGAACTGATTGCGGTGAATCTTGACCAAAAACAACCTGGGTTTCCCGAACACATTTTGCCTGACTATTTAAACAGCATCGGCGTGCCATATAAAATCGTGGAAGAAGACACTTATTCCGTTGTCAAACGCGTGATTGAAGAAGGCAAAACCACTTGTTCGCTGTGTAGCCGCCTGCGTCGCGGCGTGTTGTATCGCACCGCAAAAGAACTCGGTTGCACCAAAATCGCGCTCGGTCATCATCGCGAAGACATTTTGGAAACGCTGTTTTTGAATATGTTTTACGGTGGCAAACTCAAAGCTATGCCGCCGAAATTGGTGTCGGACAACGGCGAACACATCGTGATTCGTCCACTTGCCTATTGCAAAGAAAAAGATTTGGAACGCTACGCGCAACTGAAAGAATTTCCGATTATTCCGTGTAATTTGTGTGGTTCGCAGCCAAATTTGCAACGCCAAGTGATTAAAGAAATGCTTGCCGACTGGGACAAACGCTTCCCAGGGCGTATTGAATCGATGTTTTCCGCTTTACAAAACGTTGTGCCATCGCATCTTGCCGACACCGATTTATTCGCGTTTGCCGATTT
>JAUNMN010000054.1 GCA_030531795.1 Neisseria sp. | reverse complement strand
CCGTATTCGCCTGCGACAAAAGCGTCAAACAACACGGCGCGTGCGCTGGCAAATTCGCGCATGGCGTTCAGCATGTCTTGGGTGTTTTGCACGCGCACGGCTTTGATGTAGGGGCGATGAAATTGTTGGCAAAATTCGGGCGTTTCGTCGCCGTGAAATTGAATGATGTCTATCGGCACTTGCGACAAAACGTTTCGTATGCCGTCTGCAGTTTCGTTTACAAACAAGGCGACCACGCTGACAAAGGGCGGCAAAGCGGCAACGATTTTTTGGGCTTGTTCTATGCTGACGCAGCGTTTGCTGCCTGCAAAAAACACCAAACCGATTGCGTCCGCACCCAAAGCCGCGGTGGCTTGTGCGTCTCCCACTCGTGTTAAGCCACAGATTTTACTGCGAATTGTGTTCATTGTGTTTCTGTTCTCGCGATGAAATGTTTACTCAAATAAGATGCTTCTACGGCTACACCTAAAAACTTCCTGCACTGCAGACGGCATCAGCCCAAACGTTGCAGCCACTCGGGCAAATGTGGTTCGGGCAAGGCAAATTCGCTGGGATAATCCACGCCCGTGAGATACAAACCGTCTGGCATAAAGGTTGGCGGTGCTTTCAGGCGACTTTTTTCTGCCAAAAGTTGCTCAAAATCCACCACACTCATGCGTCCGTTGCCAACATACACCAGCGCGCCGACGATGTTGCGCACCATGTGATGCAAAAAAGCGTTGCCGTGTAAATCCAAAGTCATCAGCTCGTTTGTGCCACGCAAATCCACGCTGTATAAGGTTTTAATCGGCGATTTGGCTTGACATTGCGAGGCGCGAAAACTGGAAAAATCGTGTTCGCCAACCAAACACGCCGCCGCTTTTTGCATTTTGGCTAAATCCAAAGGCGTGTGCGTCCAACCTGCGCGCTGCAATAAATGCGGTGAACGCACGGGCGAAGATTGCAACACATAACGATAACGCCGCCCAAACGCGTCAAAGCGCGCGTGAAAATGCGGTGCGACTTTTTGTGCCGCCCACACGCTCACGCCTGCTGGCAACAAGCTGTTCACGCCGCGTATCCACGATTGCTCGCCGCGTTCGGCACTCGTGTCAAAATGCACCACTTGCCCCGTGGCGTGTACGCCTGTGTCAGTGCGCCCTGCGGCGATGGTGTGAATGGTTTCGCCTGCGATTTGGCTCAAAGCGGTTTCCAATGCCGTCTGCACCGTTGCAATGCCGTCTGCTTGTTTTTGCCAACCAAAAAAGCGGCTGCCGTCGTAAGCCAAATGCAATGCCCAGCGTTGAATATGTTGATGTTCGTTCATAAATGGTGCACCCAAACCATGTCAAGATGCTTGCTTTTCATCTTAGCCAAAATGTTCGCATTATAAGATAAGTCCCGCTAAATTCCGTAAATCACCGTGCAAAATCTGTCCAATCGCTGTATGATTGCGGTTTTTGAAATCTATTCTCAACAAAATCCATTCTCACCATGAAAGCACTTGGCGATTTATTAGCGGTTATCCTGTTTTTCGCAACCTATTCCATCAGCAAAGACATTGTTTTGGCAACGATAGTTGCGATTGTCGTGGGCATAGTGCAGGCGGCATGGACGTTCTACAAACACCGCAAACTGGAAACGATGCAATGGATTAGCTTGATTTTGATTGTGGTGTTTGGCGGCGCAACGGTTTTGTTTGGCGATGCCCAGTTCATCATGTGGAAACCGACTTTGCTGTTTTGGGCAGGTGCAGCCGCCATTTTGATTAGCCGCATCATGGGCAAGCAACCCTTACAAGCCTTGATGGGCAAAGAAATTCAGGTGCCGTCTGCAGTTTGGAGCAAACTGTCTTATATGTGGGCGGCGTTTTTGGTGTTGTTGGGCATCATCAATGTGATTGTGTTCAAAACCATGAGCGAAGCGGCTTGGGTCAATTACAAAATGTTTGGTTCAACCGCGCTGATGTTTATTTTTATTGTGGCACAAACGATTTACTTGCGCCCTTATCTTTCATCAAAGGAATAACAATGAGCGAACTCTCTTATTTCATGCTTCTGGCAACCGACGGCGAAAACGTACACGAAGCACGCATGGCAGCACGTCCTGCCCACTTGGCACGTTTGGAACAACTCAAAGCCGAAGGTCGCTTGCTCACCGCTGGCCCAAATCCCTTGCCCGACAATCCTGAACGCGTGTCAGGCAGCTTAATCGTGGCGCAATTTGCGTCTTTAGACGAAGCGCAAACGTGGGCAGAACAAGACCCGTATGTAGACGCTGGCGTGTATGAAGAAGTGTTGATTAAACCATTTAAAGCGGTGTTCAAATAATGAGCGTGCTTGCCGAAATTGAAGCCTTGCTGCAAACCTTTGCCCCCAGCGTGTTGGAGTTGGAAGACGAAAGCCATTTGCACGCGGGACACGCAGGCAATAAAGGCGGCGGACATTATCGCCTATTGATTGTCAGCGATGCCTTTGCCGCCCACAATCGGGTGCAACGCCAACGCATCATCAATCAAACTTTAGCCAGTTTGTTTCAATCGGGAAAAATTCACGCATTAAGCATTAAAGCATTGACTGAAAACGAATATTTCAGCGTGTAAACTGTTTTTATTACCAAGCGATGCCGCCTGCAACTGCAGCAAATCAAAAAAAGCTGGCAACAAAACTCGCTTCTGTAAACAGCTAGTAATTTCAAACTTAAAGGAAAAGTAAACATGAAAAAAACCCAAATTTTCGCCGCACTTTTAGCCGCTGGCGTGTCAGGCAGCTTGTTGGCACAAACTTTAGTAACCGTAAACGGCAGCAAAATTGACAGCAGCGAAATCGACCGCCAAGTCAAAATCTTGCAAAGCAGCGGACAAATCCAAGGCGACTCGCCTGCTTTACGCGCCGATTTGCTCGACCGCCAAGTGATGCGCACCTTAATCGCCCAAGAAGCGCGTCGTTTGAAATTAGACCAAAGTGCTGAATTTAAACAAGCCAGCGACAACGCCATGGCAGAAGCCAAAAAACAAGGCGCAGACAAAAAAGCGGGCTTCAAACAAGAATGGGCAGATTATCAAAATGATTTGTTGAATCAAGCCTATATGTATCACATTGTGAGCCAAAATCCCGTGAGCGATGCCGAAGTTCGCCAAGTGTACGACCAACTCAAAGCGCGTTATTCAGGCACCGATGAAGTACAACTGGGCGACATCATCACCGACAAAAAAGCCGATGCCGAACAAGCGATTAGCGAGTTGAAAGCGAAAAAATCGTTTGCCGAAGTGGCAGCCAAATATTCAGCCGACAAGCAAAACACTCTGAGCCCAAATTTTGAACCATTGAAAGACTTGCAAGACGGCGTGCCAACGGTTTACAACGCTGTGAAAGACTTGAAAAAAGGTCAATTCACCGCCCAGCCTGTAACAGGCAATAATGGCGTATACGCCGTGTTTTATGTGAACGACCGCCGCGCGTTTAAAGTGCCCACTTTTGACGAAGCCAAAGTAGGTTTGAGCAGCGATTTGAACCAACAGCTCATCATGCAAGCCGTGAACGCTTTGGCACAAAAAGCCACCATCACCCCAGCCAAATAAAAGCAAACAAGGAATAAAATGTTACACAAACGCATGATTGTGGCGGCGACGCTGGCTTGCACCAGTTTCGCGGTTGCCGCCCCCAAATTAGACCCGCAACGCGTGAACATCGCCATCGCCCAAATGGAAGCGCAATATGGCAAACAGTTGCCGTCTGCAGCGCGCGCGGAAGTAGAAAAACAGCTGCAAAGCATGGAAATTTTGAAAGCCGAAGCCTTCAAAGCAGGTTTGAATCAACAAAAAAACATTCAAGCCAAGTGGCAGCAATTCATTGACCAGCAAATCTTTGCCAACGTCAAACAGCCGCTCACACCCGAGCTTAAAGCCCAGCTTGCCGCCGACCCACAATTCCAAGCCATTTTGCAAAACGCCGAAGCCTTTTTCTACGCCAACCAATACAGCGAACACTTGGCAAAAAGCGTGAAACTCGACGAAGCCAAACTGCGTGCCGATTACCAAAAAGAATTGCGCGTGATTAAAGTGCAGCAAGTCAATTTCGCCACAGCAGAAGAAGTCAAAGCCGCGCAACAACTGCTGCTCAAAGGCTTGAGCTTTGAAGATTTGATGAAACGTTACCCGAACCCAGACCAACAAGTTCGCGATTTCATCACCATCAAACACCTCAAACCCGAGCTTGCCAAAATCATCGAACCGATGAAACGCGGACAAGTAACGCACGAACCCGTTGCCTACAACGGCAAATTCTACCTGTTCAAACTCAACGCCGACGAACGCGTCAGCCAAGCCCCATCGTTTGAACAAGCACGCGTACAAATTGTTGAACAAATTCAACAACAAGAAGTGCAAAAGAAAATTGCCGAAATCCTAAAACAACACGGTTT
>JAUNMN010000053.1 GCA_030531795.1 Neisseria sp. | reverse complement strand
ATATTTCCCGTTGTTTCATTTTTTGTTTGAATGAAGTCTGTTTTGTGCAAAATATGCCGTCTGCAGTGTTTAAAAATGTTTAGAATAAGTAAAAAACAACTTGCAAATAGGAATGGTTTTTATTAGTATAGCAGGTTATGAAAAATGAAAAATTCTTAACGCCCAGTACCTTTAGTTTGGTGTTGTTGGCTCATATCGCGCTGATTGCGTTGATGTGGCAGATGACGCCGCCAAAGCCTGTGCTGGCTGATGATATTCAATTTGTTGACTTGCAATCGTTCGGTTCAGCGGGCGAGCAAGGCGGCGGTGCGGTTTCGCCTGAACCTGTTGCGCCGCCAGCTCCGCCGCCGAAGCCTGTGGAAAAGGTGCAGCCTAAACCTGAAACGGTTGAGAAAGTTGAACCGAAGCCACAAAAAATCGCGCCTGTGGTAACCAAGCAAAAAGATGCGGATATGCGGATTCCGAAAGAGATTGAGAAACCTAAAGAGGAAGTGAAGCCGAAAAAAGAAGTGGCGCAGCCGAAGAAAGAGGAAGTTCGCAAGGAAGTAGAACCGCCGAAGGAAGTTCCGAAGCGTGAGGAAGCACCAAGGGCGACGGAAAATAAACAGCCTTCGTCTGCGGCTTCTGCAAATCAGTCGGCGAAAGCGGGTGGTGCGGATAATCGCAGTGCTGGTGAAGGTCAGGGTAAAGGCGGTAATCGCGGCGACGGTGCTGGCAAGGGTAAAGGCGAGGGTCGCGGTGAGGGTTCTGAGCAAGGCAAGGGCGAAGGTCGTGGCTCTAAAGAAGAGGGCGGCAAGGGCAGTAGCCGTGAAAATCCTGTGAAGGCTTCGGGTCGAATTCCAACGCCACCTTATCCGCCTGCTGCGGCTGAAAATGGCGATGAAGGTACGGTTGTGTTGAAGGTGTTGGTTGCGCCAGGTGGCAGAGTGGTAGACGTGGATGTGGTGAAAAGCAGTCGCTCTAGTGCTTTGGACCGTGCGGCGAAAAATGCGGCGCGTAATGGTAGCTTCAATACGTCTACTTGGACGGAGTATTCTGTTCCTGTAACCTTTAGACTGGATTGATGCCGTCTGCGGTTTGGCATGAAGATTTTGATTTTATTTTTTGGATAACGGAAAGCAATTATGAATTTGAGTTTGGTGTTTCAATCGGGTGATGCTGTATTGATTACAGTGTTTCTTTTGTTGGTGATTATGAGTGTGGCGACTTGGACCGTGATGATTGTGCGTGCCTTGAAATTGCGCAAGGCAAAAGCAGCGAATGCGGCGGTGCGCGAACGTATTTGGTCGTCTAAAACCTTAAAAGAAGCGGTTGATGTGGCAAAAGAAACCGATTCGCCGATGAGCCGCATGGTGCTGGACGCGGTGAAAGCCTGTGATTTTTATCAACGAAACAAAAGCACCGATTTGTCGTCTGGCGTATCGATTAACGAATACTTGCGCCGTCAAATTCAGCACAGCATGGGCGAAGTGCGCCGCGAATACGATAAAGGCATGACTTTGTTGGCAACTGTGGGTTCAACTGCGCCGTTCATTGGCTTGTTTGGTACGGTTTGGGGCATTTACCACGCTTTGATTAACATCAGCACCAGCGGTCAAATGAATATTGCCGCGGTGGCAGGCCCGATTGGCGAGGCTTTGGTGGCAACGGCATTTGGTTTGTTTGTGGCGATTCCTGCAGTGTTGGCATACAACTTTTTGTCGCGCGGCAACAAAAAATTCAGTCAAGATTTGCACGCTTTTGCTCATGATTTGCACGTGCAAGTATTGAAAAACCACAATAAGGAGTAAAACATGGCTTTTGGTTCTTTGGGCGGCGATGGCGATGATGATGCACCGATGAGCGAAATCAATGTTACGCCCTTGGTGGACGTGATGTTGGTGTTGCTGATTGTGTTCATGATTACCATGCCCGTATTGACGCACTCGATTCCGATTCAATTGCCAACAGCTTCGGCAGAAGCGAAAGTCAAAGATGAGCCTGCCGAACCTTTGCGTTTGACGATTGACAGCAAAGGCGACTACTTTTTGGGCGATGCGCAGTCTTCAAAAGAAGAACTGGCGCAGGCTTTGAAAAAAGCAAAAGAAGCCGATGAAAATGTGGTGTTGGCGATTGATGCCGATAAAGATGTGGCTTACGACGCAGTGGTGCAGGCTTTGAACGCGGCGAAAGACGCTGGCGTGAGCAAAGTTGGTTTTGTTACCGAAGTGAAAAAACAATAAAACAGATGTTTTGAATTGAAATGCCGTCTGCAGTTTGATTTGCAGACGGCATTTGTGTTTGATGATTTGGTTTTAACTGATTGTTAAAAAAGTAATTTTTCTTATTCTTGGTTTTCCAGCCAGTCATCGCGCCTTTGTTTGGCTTCAGCAAAATATTGATACAAATCGCTGCTGTTTTGCTGGCGCAATAAATCTTCAATGCGATTGAGTTGTTCACGTTGCCCTTGAATGAAATTCAGCAAACTGTCGCGATTCGCAAGACAAATGTCCGTCCAAATCGCAGGGTGGCTGGACGCGATGCGCGTGAAATCGCGAAAACCTGAAGCAGCGAAATTCAGAAAAGTGTTGCCTTCTGGGTGTTCCAAAATTTGATGCACATAGGCAAACGCCAGCAAATGCGGCAGATGCGAAACCGCCGCAAAAATTTGGTCGTGTTCGGCGGCATTCATTTGATAAGTTTGCGCGCCTACTGCTTGCCACAATGCTTCTATCGTTTGCACCGCGTTCAAATCTTGCTCCGAATGCGGACAAATAATCAGTTTTTTGTCTTGATACAAACCGAAACGCGCGGCGAGCGCGCCGTGGCGGTCAGAGCCTGCAATAGGATGGGCGGCAACGCAACGCGCCAAATGTTGCGGCAAAAACTGCTTAAACGCCGCCAGCGTGGATTGTTTGGTGCTGCCAACGTCGCTGATAATCGCGTTTGGTGCAACAAAATCGGCTAACTGCTGGCAAATAGTTGGCAAAGTGGCAACGGGCGTGGCGATGACAATCAAATCGCTTTGTGCGATTTTTTCGCTGTCAATTTGGCAACTGGAGGAGTCAATCACTTTGCGCTCGAGCGCGCGGTCAAGATTTTCCCAATTCAAATCAATGCCATGAACGTGTTTCACCAAGCCCAAACGCTTGAGGTCTAACACGAACGAGCCGCCAATCAGTCCGACACCGATTAGGGTTAAATGTTGGATTTTATACATATTTTTTATTGTGATGCCGTCTGCGTTTTATGCCCAAGCCGCCATAAATTCTTGCCAGTGAACCGCGCCATCTTGCGCTTGTTTGTTCAAATAATTTTTGATTAAACGGATTTCGTGTTGATATTCATCGGCATCTAAATTGCCGTTCATCAAGCGAAAACGCAAGTGCATCAAATAAGTATTCGCCGCATCGGTTTCACAATAATCGCGAATGTCTTTGATTTTTCCTGCGTGAAATGCTTCCCAAACCTTGCTGCCGTCCATGCCGAGTTTGCCAGGGAAACCGCATAATTTCGCCATATCATCAAGCGGCACGGCGGCACGCGCTTGGTAAAGCGACAATAAATCCATTAAATCGCAATGACGATTGTGATAGCGGCTGATGTAGTTGTTCCACTTAAAATCGCGGCTGTCGCCAAAATCGCCGTCGCCCGTGTCCCAGTAACGCGCCGCACTGATGCCGTGAATCAAAGCGCGATAATGCAAAACGGGTAAATCAAAACCGCCGCCATTCCAGCTTACCAAAGTTGGCGTGTATTTCTCAATCAAATCAAAGAATTTGGCAATCATGCTTTCTTCGTCGTCTTCCGCTTGACCGATGGTAGCGATGTGGATTTTGTCTTCGCCCCAACGCAAACAGCACGAAATCGCAACCACTTGATGCAAATGGTGTTGCATAAAATCGCCGCCCGTTTGCGCTCGACGCTTTTGTTGTGCAAACAAGACCACATCTGCATCGCTCACCGACGCAGGCAAATCGTATAACAAACGAATGCCACGAACATCAGGAATCGTTTCAATATCAAAACTCAGAATCGCCGTCATAAATTGCCTTTCAGAAGAAGTTTGCCATTGTGCATTAACTTGAAAGATTTGACAAATTTTGCAAAGAAAGTTGGATTATGCGTTAAAAAGATTGATAATAACGGCTTTTTTATCAGAGAGAATTTTCGCCATGAAACGCAAAGCACTTGGTTTGTTTATCGCCACCGTTTTACCTTTGAGCGCGTGCGGGCAAACGCCTGTTTCTAACAGTAAAACGCAGACGGCATCTACCACGCAATCTGCTGCCGACAAAGCGATTATTGAAAAATTAGAAAAAGCCTATGCCGAGCAAGATTTGAAAGTGCAAAGCGTGCAAGCCACGCCGATTGCAGGTTTATATGAAGTGGTGGTGTCGGGCAATCAAGTGGTATACACCGATGCCAAAGCCGATTTTATGTTGGTGGGCGACTTGATTAACGTGAACACCAAAGAAAGTTTGACCGAAGAGCGCAACGAAGAGTTAAGAAAAATTGATTACGCATCTTTGCCGCTTGATAAAGCGATTAAAGAAGTGCGCGGCAACGGCAAATTGCACGTCGCCGTGTTCTCCGATCCAGATTGCCCATTCTGTCGCCGTTTGGAGCAAGAATTTGCCAAAATGACCGACATCACGATTCACACATTCATGATGCCTATTCCAAGTTTGCACCCAGATGCAGCACGCAAAGCCGAACAAATTTGGTGTCAGCCTAACCCAACCCAAGCGTGGATTAACTGGATGCG
>JAUNMN010000016.1:32271-35583 GCA_030531795.1 Neisseria sp. | reverse complement strand
GACACGATGATGTCAAAGCTGGCATCGGCAGCGATTTTGGCTTGCACATCAAACCACGAACCGCGATGAAACGACACCTTTGCACCCAAATCGGCGGCGTTTTGTTGGGCAACCGCCAAAGCGTTTTCACTGATGTCGCTGGCGAAAATCTGTGCATCGGCGCGCTCGCAAGCCAGCGTAATCGCAATCGCGCCGCTGCCCGTTCCCAAATCCCAAACGCGTGCTGCAGACGGCATCTTACTCAAAACCGCTTCCACCAAATGTTCGGTTTCGGGGCGCGGAATCAGCGTGGCTGGCGTGGTGCGAAAACGGCGACCGTAAAACTCGCGATAGCCCAGCAAATAAGCCATAGGTTCGCCAGCCGCACGGCGTGTTTCCAGTTCTTGCAAAGTCGCCAACTGTTTGGGCGACAAAATCTGTTCGTCATGCGTCAGCAACTGGGCGTGCGTCAATTGCGTGATGTGTTGCAACAATAAACGTGCTTCGTTTTTTGGTAACACACTGTTTTGTAAGAATTGTTTGATGTTCATACGCTTTATCATCAATAATAGAAGTGGGCGTTCTTCGATACGTTTTGCCGTGCAAAACACTCAGAAAACGCCCACTTTTGCCGTCTGCAATGGTTTTACAACAAGAAAATCGTTGCCAAACCCAAGAAAATCAAAAAGCCGCCCGAGTCGGTAACTGCGGTAATCAATACCGAGCTGCCTAGCGCGGGGTCGCGTCCAAATTTGTCCATCAACACGGGAATAATCACGCCCACGCTGGCGGCAAGCAGCAGGTTCAGCGTCATCGCTGCCACCATCACCAAACCGATGCCCACACTTTGATACAAGGCAACCGCCACCACGCCCATCACGCTGCCCCAAATCACGCCGTTCACCAAAGCCACGCCCACTTCTTTTTTCAGCAAACGCCCAGCTTGTGTGCCTGTGAGTTGTCCCATCGCCATCGCGCGCACAATCATGGTTATCGTTTGGTTGCCCGAATTGCCGCCGATGCCAGCGACTATCGGCATCAACGCCGCCAGTGCGACAATTTGGGCAATCGACTCTTCAAACGCACCAATCACGCGGCTGGCAACGAAGGCGGTGCAAAGGTTCACCGCCAGCCAAACCCAGCGGTTTTTCACCGAATCCCACACGGGCGCGAACAAATCTTCTTCTTCTTGCAAACCCGCCAAATTCAGCAATTCGGTTTCGCTTTCTTCACGAATCACGTCTACCATGTCGTCAATCGTGATGCGACCGATAAGTTTGTTTTGCTCGTCAATCACGGGCGCGGTTACCAAGTCATAACGCTCAAACGCTTGTGCCGCTTCTTCCACATCGTCATGCGGACGAAAACGCACCACATCACGCGCCATCACGGTGTCTACCAAATCTTCAGGGTCGGAAATCAGCAGTTTACGAATCGGCAACACGCCAATCAAAACATCGTCTTCGTCCACCACAAAAATCTTGTCGGTGTGCAGCGGCAGGCTGTCAAAACGGCGCAAATAACGCAACACCACTTCACACGCCACATCGGCACGCACGCTCACCAACTCAAAATCCATCACCGCACCGACTTGGTCGTCTTCATACGACATCGCCGCTTTCACTTGCTCGCGCTCTTCTTCATCACGCGTTTGCAAGGCTTCGTACACCACTTGATGCGGCAAATCGTCTGCCAAATCCGCCAAATCGTCCGCATCCATGTCTTCCACCGCCGCCAACAGCTCGGCTTTATCCATGGTTTCAATCAGCGTTTCGCGAACCGCATCCGACACTTCCAGCAACACATCGCCATCGTCTTCAGGTTCAGCTAATTTCCACACCAACACGCGTTCTTTTGGCGGCAAAGACTCCAGCAAAGCCGCCATATCGGCTGGGTGCAAGTCGCGCAAAATCGCCAACAATTCCACCAAATGTGCATTGAGTTCGGCATTTTCTATCGGCAGATGTTGGTCGATTTGGGTTTCAACCGCCAACAGCGATTCCGCCAGCTCATGCACGCGTTCCATGTCCAGCGGCAGGCGGTCTAAATCGTTGGCAACAGATTCATTTTGAATGGGATTTTCGGTGCTCATAAATGCTCCGCTCACTTAAAAACGGCAGCTTTTAAGCGAGAATTATTTGGGATTGTGGTTTGTTGTTTGAATCAAAAGGGAACTGGAAACGTCCATTACAATCGGTTTTAATGATGAAAACGGCGCATTTTAACATATTTCGCGCGCTTGCCGTCTGCGAATCAACGCGCTGATAACGTGTGCCAAACACAAAATACGTTTGCTTTGGGCAATGTCGCGTTTGATGTGTGCTGGTTCAATCGTCTGCACGTTCCGCTTGCCAAGCGATTTTCGTCCACATTATTAAGTTCAACTTAACAATCTATTCAGACAAACACGTCTTATCAAAACCTGCAGACGGCATTATCATTCGCTCCATCAATTCAAACACACACCCGAAAGGAAAAAATCATGAAAATCGCAGTGATTGGCGCAACAGGTTTAGTTGGCAACGCAACGGTTCAAGAATTAGCAGCACGCGGTCATCACATCACCGCTTTCGCCCGCAACACCGACAAAGTGTTCGCCCACGAAAAGGTAAACGCCATCAAAGCCGACGTGAACGATGCGGATTTTACCGAACAATTGAAAGGTTTTGACGCGGTTGTGAGCGCGTACAACGCAGGCTGGGAAAACCCAAATTTGGCAGCCGATTTGAAACGCGGTTTGGCAAGCATTTTGAACGCAGCGAAAGCCGCAGAAGTGCCGTATTTATTGATTGTTGGCGGCGCAGGCAGCTTGTATGTTGCACCGAATGTGCAAGTGGTGGACACGCCTGATTTCCCTGCTGAAATCTATCCTGCAGCCAACGAATTGCGCGTTTTGTTAAACGATTTGCGCGAACGTCGCGACATCAACTGGGCGTTTGTGTCGCCAGCGGCGATGTTTGCGGTGAACCCTGTTTCTTTTGAAAAAACAGGCAAATACACCATCGGCAAAGACGATGTGTTAATCAACGCACAAGGCGAACCAGCCGATATTTCTGCGCCTGATTTGGCGGCGGCAATCGCTGACGATGTGGAACAAAAAGCGCATTTATTCCAACGCTTTACAGTTGCCAGCATTTAATCGGTAAGCCAGTTTAAACATGCAACGGTGCGATGTCGCTTATGAGACCGCACCGTTTTTTGTCTCATGCCGTCTGCGCATTGTCCGCGTTGTGGCGGCGAAATGACGATGCACTTGCGCATAGCCCGTTATTTTGTGGAAAATGCCGACTGGCACGCGGCGCAACAACGCTACGCCGATTTCATCGCCCAAAC
>JAUNMN010000016.1:5661-32171 GCA_030531795.1 Neisseria sp. | reverse complement strand
AAAATGCCGACTGGCACGCGGCGCAACAACGCTACGCCGATTTCATCGCCCAAACCGCTGCACAAACGCTGGCGTTGCGCGATGATGTTGCAGACATCTTCAATATTTGCTTGGCGGCATCAGTTTGATTTGGAAAACATCATGCAAGAAAAATTTCGTACTTTGATTCATTATCTCGACCCTGACGAAGTTTTTCCAAACGACATCGCCGAGCAGGAATGGCTGCTGCGTGCTTTGATGAATCGGCGAGCGACACAGTTGGAAAGTGCTGAATTTTATGCTTTGCAAGACGAAGTTTTGCAAGCGCAGCTGGCGCGTAAAGGCGTGCTTGGTTTGGACGATTTAGACGAAATTCAGCCGAATCTGTATTTGTGGCAAGGCGACATCACGCGTTTGCAAGTGGATGCGATTGTGAACGCCGCCAACGCTTATTTGCTCGGCTGTTTTCAGCCTGTTCACGCCTGCATCGACAATGCCATACACTCGCAAGCGGGTTTGCAATTGCGCTGGGCTTGTCATCAATTGATGGAAAAGCAAGGTCATTTGGAAGCTACGGGTAAGGCGAAAATCACGCCTGCGTTTAATTTGCCGTCTGCACATGTGATACACACGGTCGGACCGATTATTCGTGGCGAATTGAGCGAAAGCGATTGTGCTTTGCTCGCGCAGTCTTATCGTTCTTGCCTTGAAATCGCTTTGGAAAATGGCGTGCAATCCATCGCTTTTTGTTGCATCAGCACTGGCGAATTTCGTTTTCCCAACCAAGCCGCTGCCGAAATTGCGGTGCGTGAAGTCAAGGCGTTTTTACGGCAACACGCTCATATGAAAGTGGTGTTCAATGTGTTTAAAGAACAAGATTTGCGGATTTATCAGCAGTTATTGAGTGCATAAAAAGTCATGCCGTCTGCAGCTTCAAAACTGCAGACGGCATCTGTTTTCAAATTTAATAATGCGGCGGAATTTCGTCAGCCAAACTGTATGGCTTGTCGTCCTGCCCTTTGTCTTGCGTTTTTTGGTACAACAAACGCAGCTGCGCTTGTTGTAAATCCAGCTGATTGTTCAGTTTGGCGACGGTGTCGTTCAGACTCTGCAGCCATTCTTCTTGCAATGCCAACTGAATTTCAAGCTCAATGACGCGGTTTTCTAAATCGCTCACTTACAACACCATCGCGGCAATCCAACCTGCTGCCAACAGCGGCAAGTTGTAGTGCAAGAACGTTGGGATTACGGTGTCGCGCATGTGGTCGTGTTGCCCGTCCACATTCAAACCTGCCGTTGGGCCGAGCGTTGAATCGGAAGCTGGCGAACCTGCATCACCCAACGCGCCTGCCGTGCCGATGATGGCAACGGTTGCCAAAGGCGAAAAACCCATGCTCACGCACAAAGGCACATAAATCGCGGTGATAATCGGCAAAGTTGAAAACGATGAACCGATGCCCATGGTTACCAACAAGCCCACAAACAACATCACAAACGCCGCCATGCCTTTGCTGCCTGCAAACATTTCGCTGCTGGCTTTAACCAAAGGCTCAATCGCGCCCGTCGCTTTCATCACTTCGGCAAAACCTTGCGCGGCAATCATGATGAAGCCAATCATCGCCATCATTTTCACGCCGTCATTGAACACTTCATCGGCATCGCCCCATTTGAGCACGCCCATCGCCATGAACACGGCAAAACCAACCATCGCGCCCAAAAGCAGTGAATCCGCCCACAATTGCACCACAAACGACACCACAATCGCCAACAATGCCACCCAGCTGCGATACGCCGAAACTTTGATTTCTTTCGGTTGCGCGTTGGCTTCGTCTTGCGCTGTAGTGCGGTATTGACGCGGTTTGCGATAGCTGATGAACACGGCTATCAGCAAGCCTGCAACCATGCCCAAAGCAGGAATCAGCATCGCTTCCATCACATTGATGTTGTCTACATTCAAACCCGCTTTATTGATGTTGCCCACCAAAATCTGTTTCAAGAAAATTTCGCCAAAACCGTATGGCAAAAACATATAAGTGGTTACCAAACCAAATGTCATCACACAACCGAGCAAGCGGCGGTCGATTTGCATACGGTTAAATACCAACAACAATGGCGGAATAATCAAAGGAATAAAGGCGATGTGAATCGGAATCAAGTTTTGGCTCATGATGCCCATCGCCAACAAACCCAACAACAAAGCCCATTTCACGCCATTCACGCCACTTGGAATCGTATCTTGTTTGGTGTTGCGGTTTAAACGTTTAATCACGGCATTCGACAAGTTTTGCGGCAAACCCGAATGCGCAATCGCCACCGCAAATGCCCCCAAAATCGCATACGACAAAGCGATTTTCGCACCGCCAGCCAAACCGTTTTGGAACACTTCCATGGTTTGCGCCAAACCCAAGCCGCCAGCCAAACCGCCAGCCAAAGCCCCCAACAACAAACTCAATACCACATGAACTCGCGCCAAGGACAAAGCCAACATCACCACAACAGCAATCACCACTGCATTCATTGTTTTTTCCTAACTCGTCATCACTGCCCGTCGGCAGCCAACTATGCCGTCTGCAGACGGCATCAAACACAAAATATACACAAATATATCAAATGCTTAATACAAAATCCATATTCAGCAAATAAAAAGCACGGCTACAGCCGTGCTTGATAAAGTAATTTCTTACTTATGTTTTTGCGTGCGAATATAATCCAGCGTTTTGAGTTCAGCAATCGCCGCTGCCAAAGCAGCTTGGGCTTTTGCTAAAGAATCCGCATCTTGCGCTTGCGCGATAGACGCTTCAGCTGCTTTTTTCGCTTCTGCTGCACGGGCTTCGTCCATTTCTGCACTGCGCACCGCCACATCAGCCAAAACCGTTAGCTTGTTTGGTTGTACTTCCAGCACGCCGCCAGAAACCGCCACCAACACTTCTTCAGCTTGCCCAGGTACTTGCAAACGCAAAGCACCAGGGCGCACCAAACTCATCACTGGCTCGTGTCTTGGATAAATACCGAGTTCACCTTGCACAGTCGGCACAACCACAAAGCTGGCTTCGCCTGAAAAGATGCTCAATTCGTTACTTACCACTTCAACTTGCATGACACTCATGCCAGCCTCCTTAGCTTAATGTTTTCGCTTTCTCAACAGCTTCGTCAATACCGCCTACCATGTAGAACGCTTGTTCAGGCAAGTGGTCGTATTCGCCAGAGAGAATGGCTTTAAAGCCTGCGATGGTATCACGCAAAGGAACGTATTTACCTGGAACGTTGTTAAATACTTCTGCTACGTGGAACGGTTGCGACAAGAAACGTTGGATTTTACGCGCACGGTAAACCACCAATTTATCTTCCGCAGACAATTCGTCCATACCCAAAATCGCGATGATGTCGCGCAACTCTTTGTATTTTTGCAAAGTAGATTGCACGCCACGAGCCACATCGTAATGCTCTTGACCCAAAACCATAGGGTCGAGCTGACGTGAAGTCGAATCCAATGGGTCTACCGCTGGGTAAATACCCAAAGATGCAATATCACGGCTCAATACGACAGTTGCGTCCAAGTGAGCAAACGTAGTTGCAGGCGATGGGTCAGTCAAGTCATCGGCTGGAACGTAAACCGCTTGAATCGAAGTAATCGAACCTGTTTGGGTTGAAGTAATACGCTCTTGCAAGCGACCCATTTCTTCTGCCAAAGTCGGTTGATAACCCACTGCAGACGGCATACGACCCAACAGCGCCGATACTTCAGTACCCGCCAAGGTGTAACGATAAATATTGTCTACGAAGAACAATACGTCGCGACCTTTGCCGTTTTCGTCTTTTTCATCACGGAAGTATTCCGCCATGGTCAAACCTGTCAACGCCACGCGCAAACGGTTGCCAGGAGGTTCGTTCATCTGACCATAAACCATGGCCACTTTATCCAACACGTTAGAGTCTTTCATCTCGTGGTAGAAGTCGTTACCCTCACGAGTACGCTCGCCCACGCCAGCAAACACAGACAAACCGCTGTGTGCTTTAGCGATGTTGTTAATCAACTCCATCATGTTCACAGTTTTACCTACACCCGCACCGCCGAACAAACCTACTTTACCACCCTTCGCGAATGGGCAAAGCAAGTCAATCACTTTGATGCCTGTTTCCAACAATTCAGTCGCGTTAGACAATTCATCGAATTTTGGTGCAGCTTGGTGAATCGCACGAGTATGCTCTGAACCCACTGGACCTGCTTCATCAACAGGATTACCCAATACGTCCATGATGCGACCCAAAGTCGCTTTACCAACAGGTACAGTAATCGGAGCACCAGTATTGTTTACTGCCATGCCACGTTTCAAACCGTCGGAACTACCCATTGCAATAGTACGCACCACGCCATCGCCCAATAATTGTTGCACTTCTAGGGTCAGGTCGGTATCAACCAATTTCAACGCATCATATACACGTGGGATAGCATCGCGTGGAAATTCCACGTCCACTACCGCACCAATGATTTGTACGATTTTGCCTTGGCTCATTTCGTATCCTATCTTAATCTCGCTGGCACTGCCTTAAACGGCTGCCGCACCAGCTACAATTTCTGACAACTCTGTGGTAATCGCAGCTTGACGCGATTTATTGTAAATCAGACGCAATTCTTTGATTGCATTACCCGCATTGTCGGTTGCCGCTTTCATCGCAACCATACGCGCAGCTTGCTCAGAAGCCATGTTGTCGCACAATGCTTGATACACCACAGACTCTAAATAACGGCGGACTAAGTATTCCAACACAGCCAAAGGGCTAGGTTCATAACGATAATCCCAGTTAAAATCGCCTTCATCGTTTGTTTCCAAGGCTTCTTGACCAATTGGCAACAAAACTTCCATACGCGGTTCTTGACGCATGGTATTGATGAAACCTGAATACACCAAATGAATAATGTCCGTTGCTTTGTTTTCATAGCGTTGGAACACTTCAGTTAAAGCACCCAATAATAATTCCATCTTAGGCGTGTCGCCCAAATTAACGACACTGGCAATCACGTTCAAACCAATACGTTGGCAAGCGGCTAAACCTTTACTGCCCAAGCATACCACTTCTACTTCAATGCCTTGTTCTTGATATTCTTGAACTTGTGCCAAGAATTTTTTCAAAACATTGGCATTTAAGCCGCCACACAAACCCTTGTCAGTCGTAATCAAAATAAAACTTGCACGACGCACTTCACTACGCTCATCCAGCAATTGAATGCCATGAGTTTCATTCGTTTGTGCTAAACGGCCCATCACCAAACGTACTTTGTCGGCATACGGACGCGCCAAGCGCATCCGCTCTTGAGTCTTTCGCATTTTAGAGGTTGACACCATCTGCATCGCTTTTGTGATCTTTTGAGTATTTTGAACACTGCGAATTTTGGTGAGAATCTCTTTTCCTACTGCCATTTCAGACTCCTTTCAATCAGTCTTACGCTGCGTAATTGTAAGATGCTTTGAAAGATTTCATCGCAGCAGTCAATGCTTGCTCATTTTCATCAGACATTGCACCAGAAGCATTGATGGCTTCCAATACAGCTGGATGTTGAGTACGCACAAAGCTCAAAAATTCTGCTTCAAAAGCCAAGGCTTTTGATACAGGCACATCACCATATGAGCCATTGTTAATCGCCCACAAAGTCAATGCCATTTCAGCAGTATTCAAAGTGCTGAATTGTTTTTGTTTCATCAATTCAGTAACCACTTCACCGTGTTGCAATTGTCTACGCGTTGCTTCATCCAAATCAGAAGCAAATTGCGAGAACGCTGCCAATTCACGGTATTGAGCCAATGCCAAACGAATACCGCCACCCAATTTCTTGATGACTTTAGTTTGTGCTGCACCACCTACACGCGATACCGAAATACCCGCATTGATTGCAGGACGAATACCCGAGTTAAACAAATCAGTTTCCAAAAAAATCTGACCGTCGGTAATCGAAATCACGTTAGTTGGTACGAATGCTGATACGTCGCCTGCTTGAGTTTCAATAATCGGCAAGGCAGTCAATGAGCCTGTTTTGCCTTTTACTTCGCCATTAGTCAATTTCTCAACTTCATCAGCGTTGATGCGCGCAGCACGCTCCAACAAGCGGCTGTGCAAATAAAACACATCGCCAGGATACGCTTCACGACCTGGTGGACGGCGCAACAGCAATGAAATTTGACGGTAAGCAACAGCTTGTTTAGACAAGTCATCGTAAACAATCAAAGCATCTTCGCCGCGGTCGCGGAAGAATTCACCCATAGTGCAGCCGGCATAAGGAGCAATAAATTGCAATGCAGCTGCTTCCGATGCAGATGCCGCCACGATAATCGTGTGCTCCATCGCACCGTGTTCTTCTAATTTACGAACCACGTTAGCAATAGAAGAGGCTTTTTGACCAACAGCAACGTAGATACATACCACGCCAGTGCCTTTTTGGTTCACAATCGCATCCAAGGCAACAGCTGTTTTACCTGTTTGACGGTCGCCAATAATCAACTCACGCTGACCACGACCCACTGGAACCATGGCATCAATGGCTTTCAAGCCTGTTTGCATAGGTTGGTCTACAGATTGACGCGCAATCACACCAGGGGCAATTTTTTCAATTGGCGCAGACAAAGTGGTATTGATTGGACCTTTACCATCAATCGGTTGACCCAAAGCGTTTACCACGCGACCCACCAACTCACGACCAATTGGTACTTCCAGAATGCGACCAGTACATTTTACTTCGTCGCCTTCTTTAATATGCTCGTATTCACCTAATACTACAGCACCAACAGAATCACGCTCCAAGTTCATCGCCAAGCCAAAAGTATTGCCAGGGAATTCAAGCATTTCACCTTGCATTACGTCTGACAAGCCATGTACGCGAACAATACCATCAGTTACCGAAATAACGGTACCGCGTGTACGCAATTCTTGCTGTGTATTCAAGTTCTCGATTTTAGCTTTCAGCAAATCGCTGATTTCAGCAGGATTAAGCTGCATGAAAACTCTCCTAATTTGTCATTGCCGTGTACAGTTTTTGTAACTTACCCTGTACCGACAGATCCAATACTTGATCACCCATTTCTACTTTAATGCCGCCGATTAACGATGAATCAACTTTAAAAGTAGCATCCAAGTTGGTGTGGAATCGCTCTTTCAAATCAGCAATAATTTGCGCTTTTTGCGCCTCATCGCTCAATTCAAATGCGCTATACACCACAGCCTTTTTGGCATTATTGCGTGACAAAGCCAAATCTTGATATTGGGTATAAATTTCAGGCAAAACTTGCAAACGTTTTTCACTTGCCAATACACGCACAAAATTCTGAAAAGTTTCATTTTGTGCTGCAGGCGTATCAGAAACCAAGTCTAATAATGCTTTTGCCTTAGTTTCACCACTATTTGCAGTATCTTCAATCAAAGCAACAACTTGCTGTTGCTGCACTGACCATGCCAGCTCTTTTAGTCCGCTCAACCAAGATTCAATTTGATTTTGCTTATCCGCCAGCTCAAAAAATGCTTTCGCATAAGGTCTGGCAATGGTTGCGAACTCAGCCATAGATTACAGCTCCTGCTTCAGATTGCTCAACAATTCCGCATGTTTCGTGGCATTCACTTCACTGCGTAAAATTGCTTCCGCACCTTTAACTGCTAAAGCCGCAACTTGCTCACGCAACGCCTCACGCGCACGATTCGCTTCTTGCTCTACGTCTGCTTTAGCTTGGGCTGAAATACGAGCAGCTTCCGCAGTAGCTTGGCTTTTAGCCTCTTCTACGATTTGTGCTGCACGCTTTTCCGCATTAGCCACCATTTCGGCAACTTGATTGCGTCCATCAGCTAAGAGTTCTGCAACTTTCTTTTCCGCCTGTTCAAAATCGCTTTTACCACGCTCAGCCGCAGCCAAACCTTCCGCGATTTTGTCGGCACGCTCATCAAGCGCTTTTGCAATTGGTGGCCACACAAATTTCATGGTGAACCATACCAAAATGAAAAAGACGATTAACTGCGCAAATAAGGTTGCATTTAAATTCACTTTACTAACCTTCGTAATAGGGTTAATCAAACAAACTGGGTTTTACACCGAATGTAAAACGTTTGTATTCGGATTAGCCTGCAAACGGGTTAACGAAGGCGAACAACAATGCAATGGCTACACCGATCAAGAATGCCGCGTCAATCAAACCAGCAATCAAGAACAATTTAGTTTGCAATGGACCAATCAATTCTGGCTGACGAGCAGAAGATTCCAAATATTTAGAACCTACCATCGCGATACCAATAGATGCACCCAATGCACCCAATGCTACGATCAAACCACAAGCGATAGCAATCAAACCCATTTTTAATACTCCTTAAAGAAAACAAAAGGTTAAACTACGTTAAAAAAACTACTACAAACAAATAAACTACCAAAACAAAAATTCATTTAAAACTTAGTGGGCATCGTGTGCTTGACCAATGTAAACAAAAGCCAATGCCATGAAAATAAATGCCTGCAAAGTAATAATCAGAATATGGAAGATTGCCCAAGCTGCACCAGCAATCACATGGAACACAAATAAAATCGGATCCATCAAGGTTACACTGCCAGATGCCGCCCATGCACCACCCAGCAATGCAATCAATAAGAATACCAACTCACCTGCGTACATATTACCGAAAAGTCGCATACCATGTGAAACGGTTTTTGACAAAAATTCCAAAATATTCAACAAGAAGTTTGCTGGCGCCAATGGCGCACCAAATGGCGCAGTAAACAATTCATGCACCCAGCCGCCTGCACCTTTGATTTTGATGCTGTAGTAAATACATACCAACAACACACCAATCGCCAATGCCAACGAAGTATTCAAGTCAGCTGTTGGCACAACGCGCAATAAAGCGTGATGGTCGCCCGTGATGCCTTGCCAAGCCATAGGCAACAAGTCAACTGGCAACAAGTCCATCGCATTCATCAAGAAAATCCACACAAACAAAGTCAAACCCAAAGGTGCAACTGCTTTGCGAGATTGTTCATTGTGGATGATGCCTTTGCACATATCATCCACAAATTCATACAAAATTTCTACTGCAGCTTGAAAGCGCCCAGGCACGCCTGCTGTGGCTTTTTTCGCACCACGCCACAACAAGAAACTACCCAACACACCCAAAATCACTGCAAAGAAAATCGCATCTAAATTGAAAAACGAAAAGTCTGCGATATTCTTTAAACCCTGCCCTTGCGTTACATCCGACAAACTGGTCAAGCTTTGTAAGTGGTGCTTGATGTAGTCGGCAGCAGTCATAGATTCACTTGCCATAAGGTTTAACTTTCCAAAACACGATAAAAAAAACGTGGCTGCTCAACAAAAGCCCTAATAAAAAGGGGATAAAACGAATTTCGTGAGCATACAAAACAAATACGCCCACCATCATGATTAGAGCCAGCACTATTCGTAAACCTTCTCCAAACATAAACGCATAACCCGCCAAACTGGGGCGAGAACGAGAAAAGTTTAAGATTACTGCCGTTAAAATTGATGGCGCGATGTAACAAACGCCACCCAAAAACGCCGACCATGCCGCCTGCGAACCTGCAAAAACCGCACTCCCAACAACCGCCACCGCAGCCAAAATGATTTGTAAAACAATGATTTTTAACATTTGGCTACACGTAACAATAACAATGGAGTCAATTTAGCTTGGCAATTATCCTGAAAGCCAGTTTTTCCGTCAAGGATTTTGTTAAATTTCGTCAATTCTTTTCAAGTTTTTGCACCTTTCTGCAACACGTTTTTCAGTGAGCCAAAACAAACTCAGCCATATTTTTCTTCAATATGACCGAGTGTTAACTCATATTGCAGACGGCATCGGCACAAAAATCACTCAAAATCCACGCCCAAACGCTGCAATAAAGCATCTAAAGTTTCGGGCGTATCAAAATGCAACACGATTTTGCCTTTTTTGTTGTTGCTGCTTTGCACTTGCGCATTCACGCCCAAACTGGCGGTTAAGGCTTGATTCAAGCGCTCCACATCGGGGTTGATGCTTTTGCTTTTCTTTTCGGCAACGGGCTGGGCGGCAAGGTTGGCTTGGCGTTCAATTTCACGCACCGACCACGCGTTTTTCACCGCTTTTTGTGCCAACTCCAATTGTTTAACCACAGGCAAAGTCAGCAAAGCGCGACCATGTCCCATTTCCAAGCGGCGTTCGTACAACATATTTTGAATCGGTTCAGGCAAGGCAAGTAAACGCAAGCTGTTGGAAATCGCGCTGCGGCTTTTGCCAACAGCTTGAGCGATGGTTTCGTGAGTCAGCTGAAATTCGTCCACCAAACGTTTTAAACCGCGTGCTTCTTCAATCGGATTCAAATTTTCGCGTTGCAGGTTTTCAATCAAACCCACCGCCAACGCGTCTTCATCGCTGATGCTGCGTATCACCACAGGAATTTCACTCAAACCTGCCAACTGGCTGGCACGCCAACGGCGTTCACCCGCAATCAATTCGTATTGCGACAAACCGTATTCGCGCACAATCACAGGCTGAATCACGCCTTGCGCCTTAATCGAATCTGCCAACTCTTGCAAAGATTCATCGTTCATTTGCACGCGCGCTTGGTAACGCCCCGGTTTGATGTCGCCGATTGCCACTTTGCTCAAACGGTCGCCCGAATTGTCGGCAATATTCGCGCTCAATAAAGCGTCCAAACCTTGTCCCAAACCGCCTTTTAACTTACTCATTTTGCATTTTCCTAGTTTGCCAACCCAACCAAATCAAGGCTGGGCAGGTGCATTCATCAATTTGGAACGAATTTTAACGGATTCTGCGGTTTTCTACGACATTTACGTTAAAATACTCGCTTTTTCCCACTGGCAAACCATCATGCAGCAGCAAAACATCACGCAACAAGACCTTTTGATTGTCGGCGCAGGCGCGGCGGGCATGATGTGCGCACTGCAGACGGCACACAACGGTTTGCGCGTTACCTTATTCGACCACGCCAACAAAATCGGCGAAAAAATCCGCATTTCAGGCGGCGGACGCTGTAATTTCACCAACCTGAATCTCAATCACGGCGACCCTTCGCGCTTTTATTTGTCGGCGCAACCGCGTTTCGTACGCCATGCTCTATCGCGTTACACGCCCGACGATTTCATTCATTTATTAAAACGTCATCAGATTGATTTTCATGAAAAACACAAAGGACAATTGTTTTGCACGCACTCGGCAAACGACTTGATTGAGATGCTGAAAACCGAATGTGCGCGCGGACAAGTGGCTTGGCAAATCGGCGAAAAAATCGATGCGGTTCAGGTTTTGCATCACGATGAGCGCCCGATTTTCCAACTGCAGACGGCATCAGGCATTTGGCAAGCACCGAATTTGGTGATTGCCACGGGCGGTTTGGCTGCGCCTGCCATCGGCGCAACGGCTTGGGGTTATGAAATCGCCAAACAATTTGGGCATTCCGTGATTGCGCCGCAAGCCGCGCTTGTGCCGCTGCGTTTTGAAGGCTGGCAAGAACAAGGTTTAGATCAACTCGCTGGCATCGCCTTGCCCGTGCGCATCAGCACAGGCGTTGGCAAACAAAAAATGTGTTTTGACGAAGATTTACTGTTTCGGCACAAAGGTTTGAGCGGCCCAGCGGTTTTGCAAATTTCAAGCTACTGGCAGGCTGGGCAAACGATACAAATTGATTTTTGCCCCGATGTGGACGTGTTAGATAAACTACTCGCAGGCAAAAACGGCAGTAAATTGCAATTAAACAACGCGCTCAAGCAGATTTGTCCACATTTACCCGAACGCTTAATCCTTTATTTCTTATCGCAACCCAATATCGCAGATTATGCCCACAAAAAGTGGGCAGACGTTCCCAGCCGCGTTTTGCAACAACTGGCGCAGCAGCTCAAAACGTGGACGCTGTTGCCCAGCGGTTCAGACGGACACAAAAAAGCCGAAGTCACGCGCGGCGGCGTGAACGTGAAAGAAATCGATGCCCAAACCATGCAAAGCCGTTTGCAAACGGGCTTGTATTTCATCGGCGAAGTGATGGACATCACAGGCTGGCTCGGCGGCTACAATTTCCAGTGGGCGTGGGCTTCGGGCGTGTGCGCCGCCAAACATTTGATTGAACAGCATTTTAATTCAGCCTCAAACGCCGACTGATGCCGTCTGCACCCACAAAAATCCGCAGCCAAGGTAAATTTGCCAGCACAAAATGTTACAATCCACATTTTTTTCAGCCCGATAACCATGTCCAACCGCATTTCCATTGCTTTTGCCGCCGATTTTCGCTATGCCGATGCTGTGCAGACGGCATTAAAATCCATTTGCGCGCACAATCAATCTATTGATTTTTACTTATTAAACAAAGATTTTCCACAAGAATGGCTGGAAATCATCAATCGGCATTTAGCAAATTTTGACAGCGTTTTGCACGACAAAAAAATCAAAACGCAAGGTTTAGACAAACTGCCCACACTGAAACACATCAATTCGGAAAGCACATTTTATCGCCTGTTTTTGGCGGAACTGTTGCCTAAAGAGTTAGACAAGGTTTTGTATTTAGACGCAGATTTAATCGCAACAGGCGATTTGCGTCCTTTGTTTGATTTGAATTTAGACGATTTTCCACTTGCCGCCGTCATCGACCCATTCGCGCGCGACATTCACCAGAGACAAGAATTCAATGCAGGCGTGTTGCTGATTAACTTGACGCTTTGGCGACAAATCCAGTTCGCCCAACACGCCATTTCCTTATTGAAGCCAGAAAAAGCACTCAACGACCAAGATGTGCTAAATGCTTATTTCAAAAAGAATTATTTAGAACTCAATCGCGGCTTCAATTATCAAGTGGGCGGTGATGCTTTGTATCCTTATGCCAAGTTGGAACATTTGCTGGAAGATTTAGGCGAACAAGTGCCGCTGATTATTCATTACACCACTGAAGCCAAACCTTGGCACACGCACTTGAAAACCCGTTTTCGCGACCTTTACTGGCAATATTACGCGCTTTCGTGGCAAGAAATCGCAGAAAATGTCGCCAAAAAGCCATAAACATTCAAAAATCACGCTAAACCAGAAAAAACAATATGAATATTTTTTACGAAGAATCGGGGCAATTTAAGGTTGCCAAAATTGTGCAAAAAAGCGACAACAGCTACCAAGCCGACAATTTGCAAGGCAAACGTTGCAAGGTGAAAGCCAACCATGTATTTGTGGAATTTGATGGCGACATGGCGGCGTTTTTGCAGCAAGCCGAGCAAGAAGCGAGCGAAATCGACACCGATTTGCTGTGGGAAGTGTGTGGCGAAGACGAATTTTCGGCACAAGACATTGCCGCTGAATATTTCGGTAAAGTGCCGTCTGCACGCGAACTTGCCAGCATTTTGATGGCTTTGTACGCCGCACCTGCTTATTTTTACAAGAAAAGCAAAGGCATTTTCAAAGCCGCGCCCGAAGAAACGCTGAAACAGGCGTTGGCGGCGATTGAACGCAAAAAGCAACAAGATGCGCAGTTGGAAGAATGGGTTAACGCTTTGAAAAATCAGACTTTGCCGTCTGCAGTGGCTGCCGATTTGAAAGCAATTTTGCACGCACCCGACAAACAAAGTTTGACTTACAAAGCGTTTACCAAAGCGGCGAGCGAATTGAAATTGTCGCCTTATGAGTTGGCGAAAAAACTGGGGGCGGTTACGTCTTTTGCCCAGTTTATGCAAGACGGTTTTGAGTTGAAAAACTACCCCAAAGGCGTGGCTTTGGCGGACGTTTCCCTGCCCGATTTAGCCGAGTTGCCGCTTGCCGATGTTGCTGCGTTTTCCATTGATGATGCGGACACCAGCGAAGTGGACGATGCTTTGTCGCTGCAAGATTTGGGCAATGGCAAAAAACGCGTGGGCATACACATTGCCGCGCCGAGTTTAGTCAAAAACGCCGAAATTGACGACATCATCGCCCAACGCCAAAGCACCGCCTATTTTCCAGCAGGCAAAATCACGATGTTGCCCGACAACTGGATTGCCGCGTTCAGTTTAGACGAAGGCAAAACGCCAGCGGCGGTGAGCGTGTATTTTGAGGTGGACAGCGATTTTCAAGTGAGCGATGCCGTCTGCAAAATTGAACGAATCAGCATCAGCAAAAACTTGCGTATTCAAGCGATTGAATCACATTTCAACAGAGAAAGTGATTTAAGTTTGGCACAAGATGCCAAGTTTGAGCATCATCATAAATTATTGTGGCTGCATCAATTTGCCATTGCTTTGCAAAAACAACGCGACCGTTACGAAGAAAATCGCCCGCGACAATATGACTACAGCATTGAATTGAGTGCAGACGGCATCGTCAGCATCGCCACGCGTGAACGCGGTTCGCCGATTGATACACTGGTGAGCGAAATGATGATTTTGGCAAACAGCACTTGGGCAAAAATGCTGCATGAACACGATTTGGGCGGCATTTTCCGCGTGCAAACCACAGGCAAAGTGCGCATGAGCAGCCACAGCGAAGAGCATATCGGCATGGGTTTGCAACATTATGGCTGGTTCACTTCGCCGCTGCGCCGCGCCGTGGATTTCATCAATCAGCAACAATTGCTCAGCATCATTGATGCACACTATTCGCCACGTTTTACTCATAAAAAAGACCAAAATCTGTTTGCCTCCATTCGCGATTTTGAAGCGACTTATGCTGGCTACCAAGATTTTCAGCGCGACATGGAAAGCTATTGGAGCATGGTTTATGTGCAACAACAAAACCTACGCGAAGTTCACGCCACCTTGCTCAAAGACGATTTGGTGCGTTTGCAAGGTTTGCCACTGGTAACGCGTGCGACTGGCATTCCGTTTGATTTGCCACCAAAAACCACCGTCAAACTGGCAATCACCGCCTGCGACCCCGAAAAACAGCATTTGGCGTTGAATTATTTGAATGCGGTGATTTAATCGCTTGTGAAAATGCCGTCTGCATCTGAAGGAAACTGTCCCTGTAGCTTCGCTACGGGACTCCCTTCGGTCGCAGACGGCATCTTTTATCGGTTTTACCAAAAAGTTGGATAGCGTTTGCCTGTGGCGTTATGCCAAACCATTGCCACCAACACCAGCAACACAGAACCGAATAAAGTAGGCGTAAACAAAAATTCCCAGCCAGCGTCCACCAACATCACAATAAACAAATTCGACCCTGCAGGCGGATGCGGCACGCGCAAAATCAGCATCAGCGCAATGCCCGTTGCCACCGACAAAGCCATGCTCCACCACGTCGCGCCAAACAAAGACAAAAACACCAAGCCCGTTAAAGAAGCCAAAAAATGTCCGCCTATCACATTGCGCGGTTGGGCAAACGGACTTTGTGGGTAAGCAAAAATCAGCAGGCAACTCGCCCCAAACGAGCCCAAAATCATCGCCGTGCCGAGTTTATCTTGCGCCAAACCCAGCGCAGCTGCGCCCAAAAACGCACCAATCCAAGCCAGCACAATGGTTTTCCACGGCAAACGCTCGGGGCGTTTTTCTCTACTTTGAAAAAACGATTTCCACGCCACCACAGCTCTCCCAATTCTCACTCACTTCATCACACAGCTTATGCCGTCTGCGCTTAAGGAAACCCAATTCAAACACCCCAGACGGCATCTTTTGTCAATCGATGTTTTTCAGCGACGGTTTATCGTTCCGAGCGTTTGAAATGACGTGGGCGGAAGCCGAGTGCGACTAAAGCACCGAAATACAACACCACGCCAGCCGCAATCAGCATCGCCAATTGCCACACGCGTTGCCATGTGCCAACGTCTTGCCACGCCAGCGGCAAAAAGTTCAGCATTGCCCACAAGCCGCCGCCCATAATCGCCAGTGCAATACTCAATTTAATCAAAAACTTGCCCCACCCTGCTTTGGGTTGATACATGCCTTTGGCACGCAACAAAACATAGAGCAAAGCGGCGTTCAAACACGCGCCCAAACCTATTGCCAACGCCAAACCTGCATGTTGCAAAGGCGACACCAGCAGCAAATTCAATAATTGCGTGCAAACCAGCGTGAAAATGGCAACTTTCATCGGCGTTTTGACATTTTGGTGCGAATAAAACCCTGGGGCTAAAATTTTCACCAAAATCATGCCGATTAAACTCACCGAATACGCAATCAACGCTTGTTGGGTCATCAACACATCGTGCATGGTGAATTTTGCCGACATAAACAGCGTTGCCAACAAAGGCATAGACAACACCGCCAAACCCACTGCCGCAGGCAAAGCCAGCAACATGGTCAAACGCAAACCCCAATCCAGCAAGGCGGAAAACTCCTGCATGTTTTTTCCGCTGGCGTGTTTAGACAAAGTCGGCAACAAAATCGTTCCCAATGCCACGCCCAACACGCCCGATGGCAATTCCATTAGGCGGTCGGCGTAATACATCCACGTTACGCTGCCTGCTTGCAAAAACGAGGCAAAAACGGTGTTAATCACTAGCGAAATTTGTGCCACGCTCACGCCCAAAATCGCGGGCAACATTTGTTTCAACACGCGATTAACCGCCGAATCGCGAAAACTCAATTTCGGCATCTTCAAAAAACCTTGCTTCGCCAGCCAAGGCAATTGAAACGCCAATTGCAACACGCCACCCACAAACACCGCCCACGCCAACGCCATCACAGGCGGTTCAAAATACGGCACGAGCCACAATGAAAACACGATAAAAGAAATGTTTAATAAAGTTGGCGTGAACGCTGGAATGGCGAATTTATGGTAAGTGTTTAAAATTGAACCAACAAAAGAAGACAATGAAATCAATAAGATATAAGGAAAAGTAATCCGCAACAAATCGGCAGACAAGGCGAATTTATCGGCGTTGGCAACAAACCCAGGTGCGGTAATATAAATAATCCACGGTGCGGCGAGGATGCCGATGGCGGTAACGATGGTCAGCATGAAGGTGAGCATGCCTGCCACATATTGCACGAAAAGTTGCGTATTTTCAGGCGTTTGCCGTTGTTTGTATTCCGCCAAAATCGGCACAAACGCTTGTGAAAACGCGCCTTCAGCGAAGATGCGACGCAATAAGTTGGGCAGTTTTAAGGCAACGAAAAACGCATCGGTCGCATCGCCTGCACCGAATGTGCGTGCGATGATGGAATCGCGCACAAAACCCAACACGCGCGACACCATGGTCATGCTACCCACTTTCGCTAAAGCACCAAGTAAATTCATAAAATCATCTTTAAAATAAGTGGCTTAGGCACGCTGCCGCCTGCAGTTAAAAGCAGCCCCTTTCGCGAAGCTCTAGGGGCAAGTTTCAGTAAACCACTGCAGACGGCACAGCCATCAAAAACATCTATTAAAACGTATAACCCGTTTGCAATTCTTCATCGCCAACCAAGTCCAACAACAAGGCGTAAAGCGGTGCGAGTTCATTGTATCGGCGCGATGTGCGGCGCAAATAATTCAAAAAACGCGGAATTTCAGGGCGATATTTGTCTTTGCCGTCGCGGTAATACAAGCGCGCGAAAATGCCTGCCACTTTCAAATGACGTTGCACGCCCATGAATTCGTACCAGCGATAGAAGTCGTCGAACTGTTCAGGCACAGGCAAATTCGCCGCGCGCGCCTTTTCCCAGTAACGAATCGCCAAATCCAGCGTAAATTCTTCGTCCCACTCAATAAACGCATCGCGCAACAGCGACACCAAATCGTAGCTAATCGGGCCATACAAAGCGTCTTGAAAGTCCAACACCGCAGGGCGACCTTGTTGCAACATCAAATTGCGCACGATGTAATCGCGATGCACATACACTTGCGGTTGCGCCAACAGTGGCGGCAACAAAGCATCAATCACTTGTTCCCACAATTGTTTTTGCTTGAAGGTGAACGGTTTGCCCAACTCTTTCGCGGCAAACCATTCGGGGAACAAATTGATTTCGCGCAACATGATTTCGCGGTCGTATTCAGGCAACGCGCCCGCTTGGCTGCCTTTTTGCAACTCAATCAGCTCGTCAATCGCTTCTAATAACAAAGCCTTATGCGCCGCTGGCTCGTTCACTTGTTGCATCGCGGTTAGGAAAGTGGTGTTGCCCAAATCGTTCAACACCATAAAACCCAAACTTTCGTCCACATGCAACACGCGCGGCACGTTCACCATTTGAAACAACTTTTGCACCTTCAAATAAGGCGCGATGCTCATTTTTTCAGGCGGTGCGTCCATGCAAATAACGCTCGTGCCGTCTGCAAAAGTGGCACGGAAATAGCGGCGGAAATCTGCGTCTGCCGCCGCGAAACTCAATTCAAAGTTTTGTTCGGGATAAATGGTGTTCAACCAATTTTTTAATTCGTTTTGTCGTTGCATAATGGCGTTTTCAGGTAAAATAAACGGCATTTTACTGCAGACGGCATTTGCCAAGCAATTTTTGATTTTCCGAGGGCGATATTTTGACACGCTTTTTTTCACTCAAACCCACAGCATTCGCGGTTGGCATGGCATTGTCGGCACTGTCGGCACACGCCAGCGATGAAGCCGCTTTGGGCAATACTTGCTTATTTTGTGATATGCAAGAAAGCAAAGCCGCCCAAGCCGAAGCTGCAGACGGCATCGTGCAAACCAGCGGCGAAGAAACCTTGCCAGCCGATTACACACGCATTGTCGCAGACGAAGTAAACGGTCAAACCCAAGTTGCCGTTGAAGCCACAGGCAATGTGATTATTGAACGCAATCAGCAAGTATTAAACGCCGACAAAGTCAGCTACGACCAAGCCAGCGACACCATTCAAGCCAGCGGCAATGTCGTTTTGCAAAGCGATAACACCACCGTTCAAGCCGAACAACTCAATTACAATCTCGCCACCGAAAGCGGCAGCAGCAGCCAAGCCCGTTTGAGCAGCGAACACGAAGGTCGCCGTTTTCAAGCCGTGAGCGGCGAAAGCCAAATGGCGAGCAAACAGCGTTTCACGCTTAAAGACGTGCAATTCAACACTTGCCAAAAAGGCGACGCGTCTTGGTATATCCACGCCAGCGAAGTGAACGCCGATTATGACAAAGGCGTAGGCGTGGCGAAAAATGCGCGTTTGGTGTTTGGCGGTTTGCCCGTTTTGTACACACCGTGGGCGGATTTCCCTTTAAACGGCAACCGCAAAAGCGGTTTGCTCGTGCCAACCGTTGAAATCGGTTCAGACGGCACCACGCTAGACATTCCGTATTACTTCAATCTCGCCCCCAACTACGATGCCACCTTAAGTGCAGGCGGCATCAGCTCACGCGGTGTGCGTGCCACAGGCGAATTTCGTTATTTGCAACCCAAATATCGTGGCACAATCAACGGCACTTATATGCCACACGACCGCCAACGCGACCAAAACAACCGCTATCAAGTGCAATGGCAACACCAACATCAATTTGGCAAAAACTTGAGCGCGGGCGTGGACTTTAACCAAGTTTCCGACGACAACTACTATCGCGATTTTTACAGCCGCGAAGACATCGCAACCAACGTCAATCTCAATCGCCAAGCGTGGTTGCAACATCAAACCGATTTCGCTGGCGGCGAGTTAAACAGCTACGCCACCGTGCAAGACCACCAAACCCTTGCCAACAGCAACGGCTACAAAAACGCGCCATACGCCATCATGCCGCGCATCAGCAGTACATGGCAGCGTCATTTTGGCGACACCCAAGCGCACATTTTCGGACAATTCACGCGCTTTGAACACGCCGAACGTCAAGCAGGTTCGCGCGTCGTGTTCTACCCAAGCATCAGCCACCACTTCCACAACAGCTGGGGCTATGTTCGCCCGAAAGTTGGCGTGCATTTCACGCATTACCAGCTGAAAGCGTTTAACAATCAAAACAAACGCAGCGCCAGCCGCAGCGTGCCGATTGCCAATATTGAAGCGGGCACTTATTTTGAACGCAACACCCAATTGTTCAAAAACGATTATGTGCAAACGCTAGAACCTCGTCTGTTTTACAACTACATTCCCGCCAAATCACAAAACGATTTGCCGAATTTTGACGCATCAGAAAACAGCTTCAGTTACGCACAATTGTTCCGCGAAAACCTGTATTCAGGTAACGACCGCATCAACGCGTCCAACAGCCTAACCGCCGCCGTGCAAACCCGTTATTTAGATGCCCAAACAGGCGAAGAACGTTTGCGTGCGGGCATCGGACAGAAATTTTATTTCGCCACCGACAACGTTTTGCTTGACGGCAGTATCAGCCAAGAGCCGCGCGACAAATCCGACTGGCTGGCATTTGCAGACGGCAAAATCAGCAACAGCGTTCGCGCTCATGCCGTTTTGCACTACAACGAAAACCGTCGCCAGCTGCAAAATGTGGACACAGGTTTGACATATCGCCCAGAAACAGGCAAAGTCATCAGCCTGCGCTACAAATACGGTCGTCATGAACCGATTTATTTGCAAAACGACGGCAGCTACCATTTTGACAAACTCAAGCAAATCAGCTTGGGCGCACAATGGCCGATTAAACCGAATTTATCTGCCGTTGGCAGCATCACTTATGGTTTAGAAGCCAAAAAACCCGTTTCGCAAATGCTCGGTTTTGAATACCAAAGCAGCTGCGGTTGTTGGAGCGCGTCGGCACTGGCACAACGCTATGTAAACGGCATCGACGCCAACAACAACAGCACCTACAAAAACGGCATTATGTTTAGCTTACAACTCAAGGACTTAAGCAGTCTTGGCAAATCTCCTAAAGAACAGCTGCGCCTAGCCATTCCAGGTTACAGCACCACCAACGAGGTCGTAAAAAAATGAAATCTAAATTTATTTTCAGCACATTGATGCTCACATTAGCCACCAGCAGCGTGGCAGCCGACATCAAAGCAGTTGACCGCATTGCGGCAGTTGCAGGCGGCACAATCATCACCAACCGCGATGTTAACCACACCCTAAACACCATTGTTCAAAACAACCCAGAAGCCAAAAAGCTCGGCAAAGAACAATTGCGTTCAGAAGTGTTGTCTATTTTGATTGACCAAGCCTTATTATTAGGCGCAGCCAAACGCCGTGGCATCACCGCCAGCGAAGCCGAAATTGATGCCAACGTTGCCCAAAACGCCGCCGCACGCAAACTTAGCGTAGACGCGTTTTATAAACAAAACTCCCAACAAGGACAAAGTCGCAACGAATTGCGCAAAGACATCGCCAACCAAATCATCGCCCAAAAAGTGCGCCAACAATACGCCATGCAAAACGTGCGCGTGAGCGATGAAGAAGTGAACCAAGCCTACGCCCAAGCCCAACAGCAAGGCACACAAATTCCATTGAGCGAACCGCTGAAACAATATCGCGCCCAACACATTTTGTTGCAAACGCCCACCGCCGACAGCGTTGCCAGCGCAGAATCAGCGATTAAAAAAATCGCCCAGCTCGCGCGTAACGGTCAAGATTTCGCCGCACTCGCACGCGAATATTCACAAGATGGCAGCGCCACACAAGGCGGCGATTTAGGTTGGTTTGGCGACGGCATGATGGTTCCCGAATTTGAAAATGCCGTACACAAACTCAAAGTCGGACAAATGAGCGAACCCGTGCAAACCCAGTTTGGCTGGCACTTAATCAAACTCAATGACGTTCGCGAAATGGGTACCGAAGACGACCGCCGCCGCAATACCGTTCGCCGCATGTTGGAACAGCAAAAAATGCAAGCAGCCACCCAAAAACTGTTGCAACAACTCAAAGAAGCCGCACACATTGAAATTCGCAACTGATGTTGTTTATTTCATGGCTAAATCTTGATTGAAAACAAAATGCCGTCTGCGACTGAAAGCACATCATCTTTCACCCGCAGACGGCATGGTTTTATCTGAAATCCACTAACGCAAGCGAAAGTATAGTCAAATAAATTTAGAATGAGACAAGGCACGAAGCCGAAGACAGTACAACTAGTACAGCAAGGCAAAGTAACGCCGTATCATTCTAAATTTAAAAGACTATAAAACCGCTTCATCACATTCATCAAAAGCCGAACACAAAAGCAAAAAAACCTGCTTCAAACGAAGTAGGTTTTGATGTTTGGTGGGTCGTGAGCGATTCGAACGCTCGACCAACGGATTAAAAGTCCGCTGCTCTACCGACTGAGCTAACGACCCGATAAGCTGTGCATTATAAAAATCTTTGTGTCATGCGTCAAGCGTTTTACCAAAAATTTTATGCTTTGCCGCCTGCAGTGCTGGCGTAAACGCCATTTTGGTGTGGCATCAACAATTCATCATCAAGCCAATTTTCACGCAACACACTTTACACTGCAGGCGGCAAAAGCATCATGCCGCTTGCAAACCCAAATGACGCAACAGCGCATCGGTTTGCGGTTCGCGTCCGCGGAATGCCTTAAACGAATCCATCGCACTGCGTGAACCGCCTTTTGCCAAAATCTCGTTCCAGAATTTCGCGCCCGTTGTTTTCACATCGTCGCTTTCTTCAAACGCGGCGTAAGCATCGGCAGACAAAACTTCCGCCCAAGCGTAGCTGTAATAGCCAGCGGAATAGCCGCCCGCGAAAATGTGTCCAAAACTGTTGGCAAAACGGTTGTAATCAGGCGCGGCAATCACGGCAACTTCTTTGCGCACTTCTTGCAAAGTCTCTGCCCACTCGTTCGCTTGGTTTTCGCTGTAAATGCGCATATCAAACAGGGCAAATTCCATTTGGCGTGCCAAGAATAAACCGACTTGGAAGTTTTTCGCCGCCAACATTTTGTCAAACAACTCGCGTGGCAATGGTTCTCCTGTGCTTTCGTGTGCCGACATCGCCGCCAACACATCGTATTCCCAGCAGAAGTTTTCCATGAATTGACTTGGCAATTCCACCGCGTCCCATTCCACGCCATTGATGCCGCTCACGCCCAATTCATCTACGCGGGTGAGCAAGTGGTGCAAACCGTGTCCCATTTCGTGAAACAAGGTTACGATTTCATCATGGCTCAAACGCGCTGCTTTACCATTGACTGGCGGCGTGAAATTGCACACCAAATAAGCAATCGGCGTTTGAATGCTGCCTGCTTTGTCGCCACCCAAAAAGCGGCGGCGGCCGCGATAATCGTTCATCCACGCGCCACCGCGTTTGCCTTCGCGTGCGTACAAATCCATGTACACGCCGCCGAGCAGCGAACCGCCTTTTTCCAATTCATAATACACCACATCGTCATGCCAAGTTGGCACCTTTTTGGCGATGAAATTCACGCCATACAAGCGATGAATTTGGGCAAACAAACCTTCCAACACCTTATCCGCTGGGAAATATTGCTTCACTTCGCTCTCGTTGAACGCGTATTTGGCTTCACGCAATTTTTCTGATGCGTAAGTCAAGTCGTACACTTCAACCGTTTCCAAACCCAAATGTTCACGCGCAAATGCAACAACTTGCTGATAATCTTGTTCGCCAAACGGTTTGGCCTTCGCCGCCAAATCACGCAAAAATGCTTGCACTTGTGCTGGCGTGTCCGCCATTTTGCTCACCAAAGACAACTCGGCATAGTTGGCAAAACCCAACATTTGCGCTTCTTCTTGGGCAATTTCCAAGCAACGCGTGATGTTGGCACTGTTGTCAAATTTGGCATCGCCCAACTCGCTGGCACGCGTAACGTAGGCACGATAAATTTCGGCTCGCAATTCACGGTCGTCCGCATTTTTCATCACCGCCAAATAATGCGGCATTTGCAAACCGATTTTGTAACCCGTTTTGCCTTCTGCCTGCGCCGCCACGGCAAACATCGCCAATTCGTCTTCGGTCAAACCCGCCAAACGCGTTGCGTCTTCAAAATACAAGGCAAAAGCATCGGTTGCATCCAACACGTTTTGCGAAAATTGTGCCGACAACTGCGCCGATTCGGTTTGCAACTGGGCGAAACGTGCTTGTTCTGCAGACGGCAACTCCGCACCGCTCAACACAAAACCGCGTAAGTCGTTGTCCAATTTGCGTTGTTGCGCATCGTCTAAACGCGCAAACGCAGGCGATGCTTTAATCGCTTTGAAACGCTCGTATAATTCAATATCTTGCCCGATTTCCGTGAAAAAGACGGTAACTTCTGGCATCAGTGCATTGTATTGTTCACGCAATTCGGGCGTGTCCACTACTGAATTTAAATGCGCCACCACGCCCCAAATGCGTCCCACGCGTTCGGTGATGTCGGTTAAACGCTCCACTGTGTTCAGCCAAGTAATGTCGCTTTGTTGCTTGACTTCGGCAATCGCCGCACGCGCTTCTTGCATTGCCGTCTGCATCGCAGGGGCGATGTCGGCGGTGGCGATTTGGTCGTAACGCGGTTCGTCGCCTAAATTCAATAAAATGTTTTCGCTCATGGGTTTTCCTCATTTAAACGGTTATGGCTTGGGCAAACATGCAGATTCGCCGCTCATCATGTGATGCCCGCAATGATAAGGGCAAAATGCGTTTTTTCATCGCGTTTCGCCATTTTTATTGATTGATATTTTTTATTTGATTTTGGTTTTTTATTGTTGATACCAAGTTTTGCCGTCTACAGCTAACCAAAACAAGTGCAGACGGCATCACTGTGCAAATCCGCGTATAATCGCGGTTTTCATTTTTTTATTCGCACCATCATGCACGCGATTTCCATTCAAAACGCGCAAAAAACCTATGCCAACGGTTTTCAGGCGCTCAAAGGCATCAGTTTTACGGTCAATGAAGGCGAGTTTTTCGCTCTGCTCGGCCCAAACGGCGCAGGCAAAACCACGCTGATTTCGGCGATGGCAGGCTTGAGTCGCTTGAGTGCAGGCGGCATCTCGATTATGGGACACGACACTGTGCGCGACAGCCGTTTGGCGCGTTTGAATTTGGGCGTTGTGCCGCAAGAGTTGGTGTTCGACCCGTTTTTCACGGTGCGCGAGACTTTGCGTTTTCAGTCGGGTTATTTTGGGATACGCAAAAACGATGCGTGGCTGGACGAAGTGTTGCACCACTTGGGTTTGAGCGACAAAGCCGACAGCAATATGCGCGCGCTGTCGGGCGGCATGAAACGGCGTGTGATGGTGGCGCAGGCTTTAGTGCATCGACCGCCTGTGATTGTGTTGGACGAACCAACGGCTGGCGTGGACGTGGAATTGCGCCAAAGTCTGTGGACGTTTATGCGCAAACTCAATGCCGACGGGCATACCATTGTTTTGACAACACATTATTTGGAAGAAGCACAGGAAAATTGCCAACGCATTGCGGTGATGAAGCAGGGCGAGTTGGTGGCTTTGGACAAAACCGAGCGTTTGTTGCGCAGCGAAACGGGCGTGCGCGTCAGTTTGCAGTTGGCGCAGGCTTTGCCTGCCACTTTGCACGACAAATGCCAAACCGCAGACGGCACACATTATGTATTACAACTCAATGATTACAATGAATTAGCCGATATTTTGATTTTCTTGAAAACCACCCAAATCCCCGTTTTGCACATGCAAGTTTTGGAAAGCGATTTGGAGCAAGTGTTCGTGCGTTTAACAGGAGCAGCAACATGATGACGGGTTTTGCCACTTTATTGCACAAGGAATTGCTGCGTTTTGGCAAGGTTTGGGGGCAAACCTTGGGCGCGCCGATTTTCACCACTTTGCTCTATCAGCTGATTTTCGCGCAGGCGGTGGGCAAAAACATGGAAACCTTGCCCAACATCACTTACAACGTGTTTTTGATTCCAGGTTTGGCGATGATGAGCATGATGCAAAACGCCTTCGCCAACTCGTCTTCCAGCCTGATTCAATCGCGTTTAACGGGCAATTTGGTGTTTATTTTGTTGCCGCCGATTTCGCCCTTTGCCTTTTTCTCGGCATATTTGTGTGCTGGCGTGATTCGCGGTTTACTGGTGGGCAGCGGCATTTTGCTTTGCACCGCGTGGTTTGGTTTGCCATTGCCGCATAACTGGGGCTTCGTATTGGCGTTTGCCTTACTGAGTTGCTTGTTTATGGCGGGTTTGGGTTTGCTCGCAGGCATTTGGGCGGAAAAATTCGACCAGCTGGCGGCATTTCAAAACTTTCTCATCATGCCGCTCACTTTTTTATCGGGCGTGTTTTACTCGCTCAATAATCTGCCCGATTTTTGGCAAACCGTCAGCCGCATCAACCCGATTTTTTACATGATAGACGGTTTTCGCTACGGCTTTTTCGGCGTGTCGGACGCGTCGCCATGGTTGGCGTTCACGCTCGCCAGTGTGTTTGCCGTCATCAGTTGTGCCAGCGCGTTTTTGTTGGTGAAGTCGGGTTGGAAATTGCGCCGATAAGGATAAAAAAGCTGCCGTCTGCAGTTGGGAAAACGCTGTTCGTGAAGCCACAAAAGCAACTTGTAACTTCGCAAACAAAACGGTTTAACTGCAGACGGCATCTTTGGCAAATCTGCAAAAATTCTTAAAAAATTCAAACATATTTGCTGCTCCAACAACAAAAATCAACAAAAAAGGCGAGCCATTCAGTCGCCTTTTTGTTTTGCCATTTCGGTTTGGTGTTACGAAATCCGTTCGATTTTCGCGCCAACGCCACCGAGTTTTTTCTCGATGTATTCATAGCCTCGGTCGAGATGGTAAATGCGTTCAACGATGGTTTCGCCGTCTGCCACCAAACCCGCCATCACCAAAC
>JAUNMN010000016.1:1370-5561 GCA_030531795.1 Neisseria sp. | reverse complement strand
TAAATGCGTTCAACGATGGTTTCGCCGTCTGCCACCAAACCCGCCATCACCAAACTCGCCGACGCGCGCAAATCGGTTGCCATCACGGTTGCGCCCGACAGCTTTTCCACGCCTTTGACAATCGCGGTATTGCCTTCAGCGGAAATGTTCGCACCCATGCGATTGAGTTCGGGGACGTGCATGAAACGGTTTTCAAAAATCGTTTCCACCACGCGGCTGCTGCCGTCTGCAACCGCGTTCATCGCCATAAACTGCGCCTGCATATCGGTTGGGAAACCTGGGTGAACCACGGTGCGAATGTCCACCGCTTTGGGGCGTTGCTGCATATCGATGCTAATCCAATCGTCGCCCGCCTCAATAATCGCGCCCGCTTCCACCAATTTATCCAACACCACTTCCATGGTTTTCGGTGCGGCATTACGCAACACCACTTTGCCGCCCGTCATCGCTACCGCACACAAGAATGTGCCTGCTTCAATGCGGTCTGGCACAACCGAATGTTCGCAACCGTGCAACTCTTTCACGCCTTCCACCGTCATCGTTGATGTGCCGATGCCGCTGATTTTCGCACCCATTTTGACCAAACATTCAGCCAAATCCACCACTTCAGGTTCAATCGCGCAGTTTTCCAAAATCGTTGTGCCTTCGGCTAAAGTTGCCGCCATCAGCAGGTTTTCCGTGCCGCCCACCGTTACCACGTCCATCACCACGCGTGCGCCTTTGAGTTTGCCTTTGGCTTTGACATAGCCATGCTCAATCACGATTTCCGCGCCCATCGTTTCCAAGCCTTTTAAATGCTGGTCTACAGGACGCGAACCAATCGCACAGCCACCAGGTAAACTCACTTCTGCCTTGCCAAAACGCGCCAACGTTGGGCCCAACACCAAAATCGATGCGCGCATGGTTTTCACCAATTCATACGGCGCAACCGTGTTATTGACCGTGCCGCCGTTAATCTCAAACTCATGCACATTGTCGGTTAAAACGCGCGCGCCCATGCCTTGCAACAATTTTTGCGTGGTTTTCACGTCTGCCAACATCGGCACATTTTTCAAACGCAAAGTGCCAGCCGTCAGCAAACCCGCGCACATCAGCGGCAAAGCGGCATTTTTCGCGCCCGACACCACAATCTCGCCATTCAAAGGGCCATTTGCCGAAATTCTCAATTTATCCATCGTTCTGCTCTCTATTTATGCCGTCTGCAGACGGCAACACATCATTCAAACGCGTAACCCAGTGCCATCGCACCCAAATCACTGCCCTTTTGCCGCCCATTCCGCAGGCGTTGCCGCCGTTGAAATCGACAAAGCGTGTAACTCATTGCTTGCCAGCTTTTGTGCCAAACCGTCTTTAATCAAACGATGACGCGCCAAACGCGCCTTGCCTTCAAACGCCGAAGACACAATCACCGCAAAAAAGTGATGACCATCGCCTTCCACTTCAATATGTTCACAAGGCGCAACCGCCTCAATCATGTTTTTCACTTGTTCAGGAGTCAGCATGGTTTATCCTTTTCACACGCAGCCAAAATAAAGGCGGCATTATAACAAGAAAAAACGCGCGCATAGCGTCTTTAAAACAATATCCGCCCAAATCGTCGCCAAACTGCAGACGGCATCGCCCCCAGCCAAACGCATGATAACCCCAAGCCAGCTGCCTTTTGCTATAATCGCCCATCTGATTGATTTTCTAGGCAACGCGCCATGATTCGTTTTGAACAAGTATCCAAAACCTACCCTGGGGGTTTTCAAGCCCTGAAAAACCTGAGTTTTTCCATCGCAAAAGGCGAGATGATTTTCATCGCAGGACACTCGGGCGCAGGCAAATCCACCATACTCAAACTCATCGCAGGCATCACCAAGCCCACACAAGGCAAAGTCTTGTTTAATCGCCAAGATTTGGGCAGCCTAAACGACAACCAGCTGGGCTATTTGCGCCAACACATCGGCATTGTGTTCCAAGACCACAAAATCCTGTTCGACCGCAACGTTTTGCAAAACGTGTTGCTGCCTTTGCAAATCATCGGCTACGAGCGCAAACAAGCCGAACAACGCGCCCGCATCGCGATTGAAAAAGTCGGCTTAAAAGGACGCGAGTTGGCAAACCCGATTAGCTTGTCTGGTGGCGAACAACAACGCCTGTGTATTGCCCGTGCCGTGGTGCATCAACCCAGCTTGCTGATTGCCGATGAGCCGTCTGCAAACCTAGACCGCGCCTACGCTTTAGACATCATGGAACTGTTCAAAACCTTCCACGAAGCAGGCACAACCGTCATCGTGTCTGCCCACGACGAAACGCTGATGGCAGACTACGGTCATCGCATTTTACGTCTGCAAGGAGGCAGATTTTCCGCATGAAACACTACATCTCACTCCATCGCAACGCCGCCCAAAACGCCGCCCAACAGCTGCTCAAACAACCCATCGCCACCGCGCTGATTTTATTCATGCTCGCGATTGCCATGAGTTTGCCGCTGTCGCTGTATTTGGGCGTACAAAGTTCACAAGCCGTGTTGGGCAAACTCAATGAATCGCCGCAACTCACTTTGTATTTAAGCGAACAAGCCACCGCCGCCGACAGCGAAAACGTCCAAAAATTGCTCGCCCAAGACGCGCGGATTCAGAAAAACGAATTTATTGAAAAAAATCAAGGTCTAGCCGAATTACAAGACAGCATGGGCGAACAAGATTTGGTTTCAATTCTCGACAGCAACCCTCTGCCAGACGTGTTCATCGTTAGCCCCAAAGAAAATCTCACTCCGACCGAAATTCAGTCTTTGCAACAGGATTTGGCGCAATTGCCCATGGTAGAAAGTGCCAAATTAGACAGCGAATGGATGCAAACGCTTTACCAAGTCAATGATTTTGTAAGAAAAATTTTGTGGTTTTTGGCGATTACCTTGAGTTTGGCATTCGTTTTGGTTGCCCACAACACCATACGCTTGCAAATTCTCAGCCGCAAAGAAGAGATTGAAATCACCAAACTGCTGGGCGCGCCGTCATCGTTTGTGCGCCGCCCCTTTCTCTATCTTGCCGCATGGCAAAGCGCGCTTGCCGCAGGCGTTAGCCTGATTTTCTGCGGCATGGTCGTCAACAGCAGCCGCCCTTTGATTGACCAAATTTTCAAACCGTATGGCTTGAACATAGACTGGCGATTTTTCCATTTTTGGGAAGTGTTGGCGGTGTTCATCATCGTCATCGCGCTCGGCATACTCGGCGCATGGCTCGCCAGCACCCAACATTTGATTGGTTTCAAGGCCAAACGCTAAACCGATTTGCCCATTCGCCCCATGCCGTCTGCGATTTGATTTACAGACGGCATTTTTTGTTCTTTCTCTCAAACAAATAACTCTTTAAAAAAAAAAAAATAGAATAATTTTTTGCTGCTTGTTTTACCGCACGAATTTTGTGGTTTTTATTGTCCTTATATCAAAATTTTGCCCTGAAAAGCGTGTTAAGATAAGCCAAAATAAAATTTCAAGATTGTCTACAAATTATGTATATAACACAGCAAACGGATTATGCCCTGCGCGTGTTGATTTACGCGGCGGTGAACGATGATGATTTGGTCAATATTGCCGATATTGCCAAAGCCTATGATATTTCGCGCAGTCATTTGATGAAGGTGGTGATGGCTTTGGTGAAGGGCGGTTTTTTGCACAGCGTGCGCGGCAAAAAAGGCGGTTTGCGTTTGGCGCGCAATGCCGAATTGATTCGCGTGGGCGATGTGGTACGGCACATGGAGCCTTTGCAAATCGTTGAATGTTTTGGCGAAAACAATCGCTGCATCATTGCCAACGATTGCCGTTTGGCGCACATTTTGAGCGGTGGCATTAAGGCGTTTTTGAATCATTTAGACGGTTTCACGCTGGCGGATTTAATCAATCGCAACACGCAAAAGATTTTGTATTTTCCGCGCATCAATCAGTCGTAAACTCGGTGCAAAGATGCCGTCTGCAACGCCATTCAGTCGCAGACGGCATCGCTTCTTTGTTATAATCGCGTCATTTCTTTACTTTATTCCACAAGGACACATCATGAAATTATTGCTCATCGGCAGCGGCGGTCGCGAACACGCTTTGGCTTGGAAATTGGCACAATCGCCCAAAGTGGACACGGTTTTTGTTGCCCCTGGTAACGCTGGCACAGCGACTGAACCGAAATTGCAAAACTTGGCGTTAAGCAATCACGC
>JAUNMN010000016.1:0-1270 GCA_030531795.1 Neisseria sp. | reverse complement strand
TACACGATTGAGTTTAACTGCCGTTTTGGCGACCCCGAAACCCAGCCGATTATGAGCCGTTTGGACAGCGATTTGGTGGATTTGGTGCAGGCGGCATTGGACAAAAAACTGGACACCGCCAACGCACAATGGAAAGCCGAAACCGCTGTTGGCGTGGTGTTGGCAGCGCAAAACTATCCTGAAACACCAAAAAAAGGCGATGTGATTTCGGGCATAGATGCGGCAAACCAAATCGGCAAAGTCTTCCACGCAGGCACGCGCGTGAACGAAGCAGGCGATTTGGTAACGAATGGCGGACGCGTTTTATGTGTGGTCGGCTTGGGCAATGACGTTGCCGCCGCTAAAGCAACCGCCTATCAAGCGTTAGAAAAAATCCAGTTTGACGGTATGCAATACCGCAGCGACATCGCCGACAAAGCGATTAAACGCGGCTGATACTGAACGCAATCCGCATTACATCATGCGTAAAATATGCTTGATGAATGCGGTTTTCAATAAAACCAACGCCGTCTGCAAATTGAAACTCTGCAGACGGCATCATTTTTGCAGCAAATTTTCAGCGAACGTTTATGAACCCTTTAAGCATTCTTTTTCACGATGACGATTGCATTGCCGTGAACAAACCAGCAGGCATGTTGGTGCATCGCTCGTGGCTGTCGCGCCACGAAACCCAGTTTGTGATGCAAACCTTGCGCGACCAAATCGGGCAACACGTTTTCCCGATTCATCGTTTAGACCGCCCCACTTCGGGGGTGTTGCTGTTTGCATTGAGCAGCGAAGCGGCGCACGAATTTGCCTTGCAATTTGAACGCCATCAAGTGCAAAAAAGCTACTGGGCGATTGTGCGCGGCAAGCTGGAAGGCAACGGCGTGATTGACTATCCGCTCAAAGAAGTGTTGGACAAAATTGCCGATGTGCATGCCAACCCCGACAAAGCAGCGCAATCCGCCATCACGCACTGGCGCGCCTTGGCGCACACCGAACAGCCGTTCACCTCGTCTAAACGTTATCCCACTTCGCGTTACACTTGGCTGGAGCTGCAACCGCAAACAGGGCGCAAACACCAGCTGCGTCGCCACATGAAACACATTTTTCACCCGATTGTCGGCGACACCAACTACGGCGATTTGCGCCAAAATCACGCCATCGCCCAACACTTTGGCATCAAACGTTTGTTTTTACACGCCCGTAGCCTGCGTTTTCAAGACTTACAAGGCAACAGCCAAACCGTCATCGCGCCAACAGACGAAACATGGCAACAACTGCAGAC
>JAUNMN010000015.1:23924-36623 GCA_030531795.1 Neisseria sp. | reverse complement strand
CGTGAAGGTGGTCGTACCGTAGGTGCTGGCGTAGTATCTTCTATTATTGCTTAATGTTTTAGAAGGCCAATAGCTCAATTGGTAGAGTATCGGTCTCCAAAACCGAGGGTTGTAGGTTCGAGACCTACTTGGCCTGCCAAACAATAAAACTAACCGGCCTAGTGTCGGTTAGTTTTTTATTTATTACGAATGGGTGTGTTATGTCAGAACAGACACCATCAGAAAAAAATCTTGTTGTGCAGACGGCAAGTAAGCCTGTTAAAAAAAGTTCGTTAGGCTCGTTAAAGTGGTTAATTGCCATTGCGATTATTGCTGCTTCGGCTTGGGCAAGTTTTAATGTTCCTGCTATTCCAGAAAATCTTAAATCTTGGTTAATTCCTGCTGGCATTGTTTTGGCGTTGTTGGTTTTCTTGGCGGGAAATGTGGGTAGATTGCTGAATTATGTAAGCGATTCTATCAAGGAAGTAAAAAAAGTTGTTTGGCCAGTTCGCAGTTATACCTTGAATATGACAGGTTTCGTCATTGTGTTTGTGGCGATTATGGCAATTTTTGTTTACGGTGTAGATACTGTTATTTCATGGCTATTTTTTGATTTATTATTGAAGAGGGGATAAAAATGTCAAAACGTTGGTATGTGGTTCAGGCTTATTCCGGCTTTGAGAAAAATGTTCAGAAAACTTTGAGAGAACGTATTGCGCGCGAAGGCATGGAAGACTATTTTGGTCAAATTTTGGTGCCTGTAGAAGAGGTTGTTGATATTCGTAACGGTCGCCGAACGGTAAGCGAGCGTAAATTTTTTCCAGGTTATGTGCTGATTGAAATGGAAATGTCAGATGATTCTTGGCATTTGGTAAAAAGCACTCCACGTGTTTCAGGTTTTATTGGCGGCACTGCGAATCGTCCTTTACCTATTTCGCAGCGCGAAGTTGATTCGATTATGAGTCAAGTTCAGGTTGGTGGAGAAAAACCGAAACCGCGTGTGGAGTTTGAAGTTGGTCAGCAGGTTCGTGTTAATAATGGCCCATTTGCAGACTTTAATGGTTTGGTGGAAGAGGTTAATTACGAACGCAATAAATTGCGTGTTTCGGTGCAAATCTTTGGGCGCGAAACACCAGTTGAGTTGGAGTTTTCTCAGGTTGAAAAGATTTCATAATCTCGTCAATTGCGTCTTATTGAATTGACTTGATTTTTTGAGAAATCAATTTTATAATCCGCAGTTCATTTTTTGGGAAGCAACTTTTGTTGCGTTATACCCGTTTTTTTAGGAGCTAATTGTGGCAAAGAAAATTATCGGCTATATCAAACTGCAAATTCCTGCAGGTAAAGCCAATCCATCGCCTCCTGTTGGTCCAGCTTTGGGTCAGCGTGGTTTGAATATTATGGAGTTTTGTAAAGCATTTAATGCGGCAACTCAATCTATGGAACCAGGTTTGCCTATTCCAGTTGTAATTACTGCGTTTGCTGACAAATCATTCACTTTTGTGATGAAAACGCCTCCTGCAACCATCTTGTTGAAAAAAGCAGTTGGCTTGCAAAAAGGTAGTTCAAATCCTTTGACTAATAAAGTGGGTACGGTTACTCGTGCGCAATTGGAAGAAATTGCTAAAACTAAAGAGCCTGATTTGACTGCTGCTGATTTGGATGCTGCGGTTCGTACCATTGCTGGTTCTGCTCGCTCTATGGGCTTGAATGTGGAGGGTGTGTAATGGCTAAGGTTTCTAAACGTTTGAAGGCATTGCGTTCTTCAGTTGAAGCAAATAAATTATACGCGATTGATGAAGCAATTGCCTTGGTGAAAAAAGCAGCAACTGCTAAGTTTGATGAGTCAGTTGATGTGTCTTTTAACTTGGGTGTTGATCCTCGTAAATCTGACCAAGTGATTCGTGGTTCAGTTGTATTGCCAAAAGGCACAGGTAAAACCACACGCGTAGCTGTATTTGCACAAGGTGCGAATGCGGAAGCAGCAAAAGCAGCTGGTGCTGATGTTGTGGGTTTTGAAGACTTGGCAGAAGAAGTGAAAAAAGGCAATTTGGACTTTGATGTTGTGATTGCTTCTCCTGATGCAATGCGTATCGTGGGTCAGTTGGGTACAATCTTGGGTCCACGTGGTTTGATGCCTAACCCTAAAGTGGGTACAGTAACACCTAATGTTGCTGAAGCTGTGAAAAATGCTAAAGCAGGTCAAGTTCAATACCGCACAGATAAAGCAGGTATCATTCATGCAACCATCGGTCGTGCTTCATTTGATGAAGCTGCATTGAAAGAAAACTTTGATGCTTTGTTGGATGCTTTGGTTAAGGCAAAACCTGCTGCGGCTAAAGGTCAATATTTGCGCAAAATCGCTGTAAGCAGCACCATGGGTTTGGGTGTTCGCGTTGACGTTGCGAGCGTGAATAGCTAAAAAATATTTGGGCAGTGTTGCATTGTGATGCTGCCTGAATTTGGGCTACTTAAGAATATTAAGTAGATGTCCAAGACCGTAGGGATCGTAAGATTTAATAGTTCACCCTACGCAGACGGTAGTCCTGAAATAATTTCAAGCAATGCTTGTTAAATGTCTTTTGGGGGGTGCCGAGCTGGTGGAGTGTTGATGTTCAATGCTCTGATTTTAAACAGTGGGAGGTAGACCTTGAGTCTCAATATTGAAACCAAGAAAGTAGCCGTTGAAGAGATTAGTGCAGCGATTGCGAATGCACAAACTTTGGTGGTTGCGGAATATCGCGGTATCAGTGTTGCCAGCATGACTGAATTGCGTGCGAATGCTCGTAAAGAAGGCGTATACTTACGCGTTCTGAAGAACACATTGGCTCGCCGTGCAGTAGAAGGCACTGCTTTCGCAGCTTTGGCTGACCAAATGGTTGGTCCATTGGTTTATGCTGCGTCTGAAGATGCTGTTGCTGCTGCAAAAGTGCTGCATCAATTCGCGAAAAAAGATGACAAAATTGTCGTTAAAGCGGGTTCTTACAATGGTGATGTGATGAATGCTGCTCAGGTTGCTGAGTTGGCTTCTATTCCTAGCCGTGAAGAATTGTTGTCAAAATTGTTGTTCGTTATGCAAGCACCTGTTTCAGGCTTTGCACGCGGCTTGGCAGCTTTGGCAGAGAAAAAAGCTGGCGAAGAAGCTGCTTAATTCTCAACGACTTTGTTTTACTAATTTAAATTTATTGATTACTTGGAGTTAAATAGCATGGCTATTACTAAAGAAGACATTTTGGAAGCAGTTGGTTCATTGACCGTTATGGAATTGAACGATTTGGTTAAAGCATTTGAAGAAAAATTCGGCGTTTCTGCTGCTGCAGTTGCAGTTGCAGGTCCTGCTGCTGGTGGCGCAGCTGCTGCAGAAGAGAAAACTGAATTTGACGTAATCTTGGCTTCTGCTGGTGAGCAAAAAGTTGGCGTGATTAAAGTTGTTCGCGCATTGACTGGCTTGGGCTTGAAAGAAGCTAAAGACATCGTTGACGGTGCACCTAAAACATTGAAAGAAGGTGTATCTAAAGCTGAAGCTGAAGACATCCAAAAACAATTGGAAGAAGCTGGCGCGAAAGTCGAAATCAAGTAAGCTTGTTTCCCAGAAAGGCTGGCAGTTTTACTGCCAGCCTTATTGCGCTTTATACAAACATGAAATTTCATTTTTACCAAAATTTACTATTTTGTTAAGAAATTTAAGTAAATTTTTGTAAAAGTTAAGTGGTTGAATTCTTGATTTATTGTTAAGTTGTTGTTTCTTTTATTTGATTATCATTGGAGCATTCTACAATGAGTTATTCTTTTACCGAGAAAAAACGGATTCGTAAAAGTTTTGCGAAGCGTGAAAACATCTTGGAAGTGCCATTTTTGTTGGCTACTCAATTGGATTCTTATTCTAAATTCTTGCAGCAAGACCGCGCATACGACCAGCGTTTAGACGAAGGTTTGCAGGCGGCATTCAGCTCGATTTTCCCGATTGTCAGCAATAATGGTTATGCTGAATTGGAGTTTATGCACTACGTTTTGGGCGAGCCTTTGTTTGATATTCCAGAATGTCAATTGCGTGGCATCACTTATGCTGCGCCTTTGCGTGCGCGCATTCGCTTGAAAATTTATGACAAAGAAGCGCCTGCTGCGAGCAAAACCATCAAAGAAATGAAGGAAAACGATGTTTACATGGGTGAAATTCCTTTGATGACCCCAAGTGGCTCGTTTGTGATTAACGGCACAGAGCGTGTGATTGTGTCGCAATTGCACCGTTCTCCAGGTGTGTTCTTTGAACACGACCGCGGCAAGACCCACTCTTCGGGCAAATTGCTGTTCTCGTCTCGCATCATTCCTTACCGCGGTTCATGGTTGGACTTTGAGTTTGACCCAAAAGATTTGTTGTATTTCCGCATCGACCGTCGCCGTAAAATGCCTGTAACCATCTTATTGAGAGCATTGGGCTACAATGACGAACAGATTTTGGACACGTTTTACGACAAAGAAACTTATTATTTAACTGCAGACGGCATCGAAACCGATTTGGTGGCTTCGCGCTTGAAAGGCGAAACCGCGAAATTAGATATCGTAGACAAGGACGGCAATGTTTTAGTGGCGGCGGGTAAACGCGTTACCGCCAAAAACATTCGAGACATTGAAAAAGCAGGTTTGACACGTTTGAAAGTGGACGTAGACGGCTTGATTGGCAAGAGCTTGGCGCGTGATGTGATTGCTGCTGAAACTGGCGAAGTGTTGGCTGCGGCAAATTCAGAAATCACTGAAGAATTGATTGCACAATTGCAAATCAATGAAGTGAAAGAAATTGAAACCTTATACATCAATGATTTGGACCAAGGCGGTTATATTTCAGCAACCTTGCGTACCGATGAAACGCAAGACCAACAAGCGGCGCGTGTGGCGATTTACCGCATGATGCGTCCTGGTGAACCGCCAACAGAAGAAGCGGTTGAGTTGTTGTTTAACCGTTTGTTCTTCAATGACGAAAGCTATGATTTGTCGCGCGTGGGGCGCATGAAATTCAATACGCGTACTTACGAACAAAAATTGTCTGCCGAACAAGAACAATCTTGGTATGGTCGTTTGTTGAACCAAACCTTTGCAGGTGCGGCGGACAAAGGCGGTTTTGTGTTGAGCATTGAAGACATCGTGGCAACCATCGCGACTTTGGTGGAATTGCGCAACGGTCATGGCGAAGTGGATGATATTGACCACTTGGGTAACCGTCGCGTGCGTTCGGTGGGCGAGTTGGCGGAAAATCAATTCCGTTCAGGCTTGTCGCGTGTGGAACGTGCTGTGAAAGAGCGTTTGGGTCAAGCGGAAGCCGACAATTTATTACCAACCGATTTGATTAACGCCAAACCTGTTTCGGCGGCGATTAAAGAGTTTTTTGGTTCTAGCCAACTGTCGCAATTTATGGACCAAACCAACCCGCTGTCTGAAATCACACACAAACGCCGTGTTTCAGCATTAGGCCCAGGCGGTTTGACGCGTGAACGCGCAGGCTTTGAGGTGCGCGACGTTCACGTTACGCACTACGGTCGCGTGTGTCCGATTGAAACGCCAGAGGGCCCAAACATCGGTTTGATTAACTCTTTGTCTATTTACGCGCGTACGAATGAATACGGCTTCTTGGAAACGCCTTACCGCCGCGTGATTGACGGCAAAGTAACCGATGAAGTGGATTACTTGTCGGCGATTGAAGAAGGTCGCTTTGTGATTGCACAGGCGAACGCGCAATTAGATGCAGACGGCAACTTGGTAGACGAGTTGGTTACTTGTCGCGAAAAAGGCGAAACCATCATGGCAACCGTAGACCGCGTGCAATACATGGACGTGGCAACAGGTCAGGCGGTGTCGGTGGCGGCTTCTTTGATTCCATTCTTGGAACATGATGACGCGAACCGTGCATTGATGGGTGCGAACATGCAACGTCAAGCTGTGCCTTGTTTGCGTGCCGAAAAACCGATGGTGGGTACGGGCATTGAACGCGATGTGGCTGTGGATTCGGCAACCGCGATTGTCGCCCGCCGTGGTGGCGTGGTGGAATATGTAGACGCAAACCGCGTGGTGATTCGTGTGCATGACGATGAAGCGATTGCAGGCGAAGTGGGCGTGGACATCTACAATTTGGTGAAATTCACTCGCTCTAACCAGTCTACCAACATCAACCAACGCCCAGCGGTGAAAGCAGGCGATGTGTTGCAACGCGGCGACTTGGTGGCAGACGGCGCGTCTACCGATTTGGGCGAATTGGCTTTGGGTCAAAACATGACCATCGCTTTCATGCCTTGGAACGGCTACAACTACGAAGACTCGATTTTGATTTCGGAAAAAGTAGCAGCAGACGACCGCTACACTTCTATCCACATTGAAGAATTGAACGTGGTGGCACGCGATACCAAATTGGGTGCGGAAGACATCACACGCGATATTCCAAACTTGTCAGAGCGCATGCAAAACCGTTTGGACGAGTCGGGCATCGTGTACATCGGCGCAGAAGTAGAAGCAGGCGATGTGCTGGTCGGCAAGGTAACGCCTAAAGGCGAAACGCAATTAACGCCAGAAGAAAAACTGTTGCGCGCGATTTTCGGCGAAAAAGCGTCTGATGTGAAAGACACTTCATTGCGTATGCCAACGGGTATGAGCGGCACGGTGATTGACGTGCAAGTGTTCACGCGTGAAGGCATTCAACGCGACAAACGTGCTGAATCGATTATTGAAGCGGAATTGAAACGTTATCGCCAAGATTTGAACGACCAACTGCGTATTGTAGACAATGACGCGTTTGACCGTATTGAACGCATGATTGTTGGACAAAAAGCCAACGGCGGCCCGATGAAATTGGCAAAAGGCAGCGTGATTACCGCTGAATACTTGGCTGGCTTGCCAAGCAAACACGATTGGTTTGACGTGCGCGTGAGCGACGAAGACATTGCCAAGCAAGTGGAATTGATTAAAGGCAGCTTGCAAGACAAACGTGAAGAAGCCGATGCTGCATACGAAGTCAAGAAAAAGAAAATGACTCAAGGCGATGAGTTGCAACCTGGTGTGCAGAAGATGGTTAAAGTCTTCATCGCCATCAAACGCCGCTTGCAAGCAGGCGATAAGATGGCGGGTCGCCACGGTAATAAAGGTGTGGTTTCACGCATCTTGCCAGTGGAAGATATGCCATACATGGCAGACGGCCGCCCAGTAGACATTGTATTGAACCCATTGGGCGTACCATCGCGTATGAACATCGGTCAGATTTTGGAAGTGCATTTGGGTTGGGCAGCAAAAGGCATCGGCGAGCGCATCGATCGTATGCTGCAAGAACAACGCAAAGTCAGCGAAATCCGTGAGTTCTTAAACAAACTCTACAACGGCAGCGGCAAACAAGAAGACATCAATGGTTTGAGCGATGCCGAAATCTTGGATTTGGCAGCCAACTTAACGCGCGGTGCAACTTTTGCTTCGCCAGTGTTTGACGGTGCGCACGAAAGTGAAATCAAAGCCATGTTGGAATTGGCTTACCCAAGCGACGACCCAGAAGTGGAAAAATTGGGCTTTAACGACACCAAAACCCAAATCACGCTTTACGATGGTCGTTCAGGCGAAGCATTTGACCGCCGCGTAACCGTTGGCGTGATGCACTACTTGAAGCTGCACCACTTGGTAGACGAGAAAATGCACGCCCGTTCAACTGGCCCATACTCACTCGTTACCCAACAGCCATTGGGCGGTAAAGCGCAGTTTGGTGGTCAGCGTTTCGGTGAGATGGAGGTGTGGGCGCTGGAAGCATACGGTGCGGCATACACCTTGCAAGAGATGTTAACCGTGAAATCCGATGACGTTACAGGTCGTACCAAAATGTACGAAAACATTGTCAAAGGCGAGCACAAAATTGATGCGGGCATGCCAGAATCGTTTAACGTTTTGGTGAAAGAAATCCGCTCATTGGGCTTGGATATTGATTTGGAACGTTATTGATGACAAAACTGCAGACGGCAACAGCAAGAGCGAGATGCCGTCTGCAGTATGCGAGGAGCAAAAATGAAAGCATTGGTAGATTTATTTAATCCGCTGCAATCGGCGGGCATGGAAGAAGAATTTGATGCCATCAAAATCGGCATCGCCTCTCCTGAAACCATTCGTTCATGGTCGTATGGCGAAGTGAAAAAGCCAGAAACCATCAACTATCGCACCTTCAAACCCGAGCGTGATGGTTTGTTCTGTTCAAAAATCTTTGGCCCGACTAAAGACTATGAATGCTTGTGTGGCAAATACAAACGCTTAAAATTCAAAGGTGTAACCTGTGAAAAATGTGGCGTGGAAGTAACTTTGTCAAAAGTGCGCCGCGAACGCATGGGTCATATCGAATTGGCAGCACCGATTGCCCACATTTGGTTTTTGAAATCATTGCCATCACGTTTGGGCATGGTTTTGGACATGACTTTGCGTGATATTGAACGCATTTTGTACTTTGAAGCATTTGTCGTGATTGACCCTGGTATGACACCATTGCAACGCCGTCAATTACTCACAGAAGAAGACTACTACAACAAATTAGACGAATACGGCGACGACTTCGATGCCAAAATGGGTGCGGAAGCCGTACGCGATTTGTTGGCGAATTTGAATGTGGAAAACGAAGTGAACTTGTTGCGTCAAGAATTGGAAAGCACAGGTTCAGACACCAAAATCAAAAAAATCGCCAAACGCTTAAAAGTTTTGGAAGCCTTCCAACGTTCAGGCATGAAGTTGGAATGGATGATTATGGACGTGTTGCCTGTCTTGCCACCTGATTTGCGTCCACTCGTGCCTTTGGACGGCGGTCGTTTTGCCACCTCTGATTTGAACGATTTGTATCGCCGTGTGATTAACCGTAACAACCGTTTGAAACGCTTGTTGGAATTGCACGCACCTGAAATCATCGTGCGCAATGAAAAACGCATGTTGCAAGAAGCGGTGGACAGCTTGTTGGACAACGGTCGTCGTGGCAAAGCGATGACAGGTGCAAGCAAACGCCCATTGAAATCACTTGCCGACATGATTAAAGGTAAGGGTGGTCGTTTCCGTCAAAACTTGCTCGGTAAACGTGTGGATTATTCAGGTCGTTCGGTGATTACCGTAGGTCCATACTTGCGTTTGCATCAATGTGGTTTGCCGAAAAAAATGGCTTTGGAATTGTTCAAACCATTCATTTTCCACAAATTAGAAAAACGCGAATTGGCAAGCACTGTGAAAGCCGCCAAAAAATTGGTAGAGCAAGAAGTGCCAGAAGTTTGGGACATCTTGGAAGAAGTGATTCGCGAACATCCTATCATGCTCAACCGTGCGCCAACCTTGCACCGCTTGGGTATTCAAGCGTTTGAGCCGATTTTGATTGAAGGCAAAGCGATTCAGTTGCACCCGTTAGTGTGTGCGGCGTTCAACGCCGACTTCGACGGCGACCAAATGGCAGTACACGTTCCATTGAGCTTGGAAGCACAAATGGAAGCGCGCACTTTGATGTTGGCTTCAAACAATGTGTTGTCGCCAGCCAACGGCGAACCGATTATCGTGCCATCGCAAGACATTGTCTTGGGCTTGTACTACATGACCCGCGACAAAATCAATGGCAAAGGCGAAGGTAGCTTGTTTGCCGATGTGAAAGAAGTGCATCGTGCTTATCACACCAAACAAGTGGAATTGGGTACGAAAATCATCGTGCGTTTGCGTGAGTGGGTGAAAAACGAAGCAGGCGAATTTGAAGCGGTGGTGAACCGTTATCAAACCACTGTGGGTCGTGCTTTATTGAGCGAACACTTACCTAAAGGTTTGCCGTTTGAATACATCAACAAAGCATTGAAGAAGAAAGAAATTTCTAAACTGATTAACGCATCGTTCCGTTTGTGTGGCTTACGCGACACCGTGATTTTTGCCGACCACTTAATGTATACAGGTTTTGCCTTTGCAGCAAAAGGCGGCATTTCGATTTGTGTGGACGACATGGAAATCCCGCAAGAAAAAGCGGCATTGTTGGCAGAAGCACAAGCTGAAGTGAAAGAAATTGAAGACCAATACCGTCAAGGCTTGGTAACCAATGGCGAGCGTTACAACAAAGTCGTGGACATTTGGGGTCGTGCGGGCGACCGCATCGCCAAAGCGATGATGGACAATTTGTCTACTCAAAAAGTCATCGATGCAGACGGCAACGAAGTCGACCAAGAGTCGTTTAACTCAATTTACATGATGGCGGACTCGGGTGCGCGTGGTTCGGCGGCACAGATTAAGCAGTTGTCGGGCATGCGTGGTTTGATGGCAAAACCAGACGGTTCGATTATTGAAACGCCGATTACTTCAAACTTCCGCGAAGGTTTGACCGTATTGCAATACTTTATTGCGACCCACGGTGCGCGTAAAGGTTTGGCGGATACCGCTTTGAAAACCGCAAACTCGGGTTACTTGACTCGCCGTTTGGTGGACGTAACACAAGATTTGGTGGTGATTGAAGACGATTGTGGCACTGCAGACGGCTTCGTGATGAAAGCAGTGGTGCAAGGTGGCGACGTGATTGAGCCATTGCGCGACCGTATTTTGGGACGCGTAACCGCAGCCGACATCGTAGACCCAACCACAGGCGCAACCTTGGTAGAAACAGGCACGATGTTGACTGAAGCCTTGGTGGATGAAATCGACAATTCGGGCGTGGACGAAGTGAAAGTACGCACCCCGATTACCTGTAAAACCCGTTATGGCTTGTGTGCCAAATGTTACGGTCGCGACTTGGCACGCGGTAAGTTGGTGAACGCAGGCGAAGCAGTCGGCGTGATTGCCGCGCAGTCTATCGGCGAACCTGGTACACAATTAACGATGCGTACCTTCCACATCGGTGGTGCAGCATCGCGTGCGGCAGCAGCCAGCCAAGTAGAAGCAAAGTCTAACGGTACGGCACGTTTCAACAGCCAAATGCGTTATGTTGCCAACAACAAAGGCGAATTGATTGTCATCGGTCGCTCTAGCGAAGTGGTGATTCACGACGACATCGGTCGCGAACGCGAACGTCATAAAGTGCCTTACGGTGCGACTTTGTTGGTGCAAGACGGCTTGGTGGTTAAAGCAGGTCAAACCTTGGCGACTTGGGACCCACACACCCGTCCAATGATTACCGAACACGCAGGTTTGGTGAAATTTGAGAACGTGGAAGAAGGCGTTACCGTTGCCAAACAAACCGATGAAATCACAGGTTTGTCTACTTTGGTGGTGATTGACGGTAAACGTCGTTCAGCCAGCACATCTAAACTGTTGCGTCCAACCGTGAAATTGTTAGACGAAAACGGCGAAGAAGTGTTAATCCCAGGCACAACAACCGCGGTTTCTATGGCATTCCCAGTGGGCGCGGTGATTACCGTGCGTGAAGGTCAAGAAATCGGCAAAGGCGATGTGTTGGCGCGTATTCCGCAAGCGTCTTCTAAAACACGCGACATTACGGGTGGTTTGCCACGCGTAGCCGAATTGTTTGAAGCGCGTATTCCAAAAGACGCAGGTATGTTGGCAGAAGTAACAGGCACCGTGTCGTTTGGTAAAGAAACCAAAGGCAAACAGCGTTTGGTGATTACCGATGTGGACGGCGTGGCATACGAAACCTTGATTTCTAAAGAGAAACAGATTTTGGTGCACGACGGTCAAGTCGTTAACCGCGGCGAAACCGTGGTAGACGGTGCGGTTGACCCACACGACATCTTGCGTTTGCAAGGCATCGAGGCTTTGGCGCGTTACATCGTGCAAGAAGTGCAAGAGGTTTACCGCTTACAAGGCGTGAAGATTTCGGATAAACACATTGAAGTGATTATTCGTCAGATGTTACGCCGCGTGAACATCGTAGACGCAGGCGACACCCGCTTCATCACAGGCGAACAAGTGGAGCGTGCCGATGTGATGGCAGCCAACGAAAAAGCGATTAACGAAGGCAAAGAGCCAGCGCGCTTTGACAACATCTTGTTGGGTATCACCAAAGCATCGCTCTCAACCGACAGCTTCATTTCAGCCGCATCGTTCCAAGAAACGACACGCGTCTTGACCGAAGCCGCGATTATGGGCAAACAAGACGACTTGCGCGGCTTGAAAGAAAACGTGATTGTTGGTCGCTTGATTCCAGCTGGTACAGGTTTGACTTACCACCGCAGCCGTCGCCGTCAATGGGCGGAACAAGCCGCTGGCAACAGCGTGGTAGAAGCCAGCAGCGAAGTGGCAGCAAGCGAAGAAGCCGTTGCCGAATAAGGTTGAACGCGAGCGATAAGCGAGTAGTTTGATGAAAACCAACGCCATTCCGAAAGGAGTGGCGTTTTTATTTGGGATTTTGAACGTGTGCCGTCTGCACTTGCTTGGCAGAATACTGCAGACGGCAGAAACAGATACTCAAGCACTCAAGCAGTGCATCGTAAAAAATATGCCAAAGATGGAGATTTTGCCGTCTGCAGACGGCATCGCTTTGTTTGGGTGGCTTGTTCAATTTGGTTTACAATACGCCTTTTCTGATTGGCTTTAACGTTAGCGATTTATGAACGATTTTACCGATTTGCCTGCAACAGGCGATGATTATTTGTGGCTGGGGCAATATGCCGAACGCGCTTATTTGGAATATGCGATGAGCGTGGTCAAAGGGCGTGCTTTGCCTGAAGTGTCGGATGGACAAAAACCCGTGCAGCGCCGCATTTTGTACACCATGAAAGAAATGGGTTTGACCGAGTCGGCGAAAAAAGTGAA
>JAUNMN010000015.1:22310-23824 GCA_030531795.1 Neisseria sp. | reverse complement strand
GGCACGCAGTTAGAACCTGTGGAATTGCCAGCGCGTTTGCCCATGGTTTTGCTCAACGGCGCATCGGGGATTGCGGTGGGCATGGCAACCGAAATTCCGTCTCATAATCTGCGTGAAGTTGGCGAAGCGGCGGTGGCTTTGTTGCGTAAACCGAATTTGAGTGTTGCCGATTTGATGGGCTACATTCCCGCGCCTGATTTTGCTGCTGGCGGACAAATCATCAGCAGCAACAAAGAGTTGCAGCAAATGTATGAAACGGGGCGTGGCAGTATACGCGTGCGGGCGCGTTACGAAGTGGAGAAGTTGGAACGCGGACAATGGCGAATCATCGTCAATGAGTTGCCGCCGAACACCAACGCGCAAAAAGTGTTGCTGGAAATTGAAGAGCAACTCAATCCCAAGCCGAAAGCAGGCAAAAAACAATTGTCGCAAGAACAGTTGAACACCAAAAAACTGATGGCGGATTTGCTCGAACGCGTGTCCGACAGCAGCAGCGGCGAATTTCCCGTGCGTTTGATTTTAGAACCCAAATCCAGCCGCATGAAACCTGAAGAGTTCATCAACACGCTGATGGCACAAACCAGCATGGAAAGCAATGTACCAGCCAGTTTTGTGATGATAGGCACAGACAAAAAACCTGCCCAAAAAAATCTGAAAAGCATTTTGCAAGAATGGTTGGATTTCCGTGTCGCCACAGTAACGCGCCGTCTGCAGTTCCGCTTAAACCAAGTGGACAAACGCATTCACATTTTAGACGGTCGTTTGATTGTGTTTTTGCACATTGACGAAGTCATTCGCGTGATTCGTGAATCGGACGAACCAAAAAGCGAATTGATGGCGGCGTTTGGCTTGAGCGAAGTGCAAGCGGAAGACATTTTGGAAATTCGCTTGCGTCAGTTGGCGCGTTTGGAAGGTTTTAAACTGGAAAAAGAACGCCAAGAATTAGACGAAGAACGATGCCGTCTGCATTTATTGTTGTCAGACGAAAACGAAAAGAAAAAGTTCATCATCAAAGAAATTCAGGCAGACGTGAAACAGTTTGGCGACGAACGTCGCACCCTAGTGCAGGCGGCAGAGCGTGCCACTTTAACCCATACGACAGCCGATGAACCGATTAGCATCATTTTGTCGGCAAAAGGTTGGATACGTTCACGCGTGGGACACAATATCGATGCCAGCCAAATCACTTTCAAAGAAGGCGACGGTTTGCAGCAAATCATTGAAGGCAGAACGATTACGCCGATTGTGTTGCTCGATTCGCAAGGTCGTGCCTACACGCTGGACGCGGCGGATATTCCTGGCGGGCGTGGCGACGGCGTGCCTGTGTCGTCTTTGGTGGACGTGCAAAACGGCGCGTCTATTGTGGCAATGCTCACGGGCGAAGCGGAACAGCATTACTTGCTCGCAGGCAGCGGCGGCTATGGTTTCATCGTGAAACTGGCGGATTTGTTCGGACGCGTCAAAGCAGGCAAAGTGGTGATGACTTTGGAAGACGGCGAAACCGTGTTGCCGCC
>JAUNMN010000015.1:0-22210 GCA_030531795.1 Neisseria sp. | reverse complement strand
TCAAAGCAGGCAAAGTGGTGATGACTTTGGAAGACGGCGAAACCGTGTTGCCGCCTGTGCCTGTGTTTGCCGTGTCGCTGATTAACCCCGATTGCAAAGTGGTGTTGGCTTCCAGCGACAACCGTTTGCTGGCGTTTGCCATCGGCGAACTCAAAGTGATGGCGAAAGGACGCGGTTTGCAATTGATGAATTTGGCGGGCGGCGAAAGTTTGCGTTTGCTCAATGTGATGACTTCGGCAGAGTTTGTCGCTGAAAGTCGCGGCAAACGTGGCGGCGTACACCAAGAGCGTTTGCGCGTGCAAGACATCGTCAATAAACGCGCCCGCAAAGGCAAACTTTTGGACATTTCAGGCGAATTAACGGCGCTGATGCCGTCTGCAACGGAATAAAATCATGTTCGGTTCAAGCAATGCAGCAAAAAACCTGTTTTCACATCACGGCTGGGAAACCCAAATCGAACGCCTTGTGCGCTTGGTGAACTGGGGACGCGTGGTGATTTTGCTGTTTTTGCTGGCTTTGTATGGCTCGGTTTACGCCTTCGGTTTGGACGATTTGCGCCCCTTGCGCTCGCTCACACAATTTGCGATTTGGGTGGCGGCGTATGCCTTAATCATTGTTTTGTCGTTTATTTATCCCGAATGGCAACGCCAAAAGCGCAACGATTTGCCCGACGCTGGCGCGGTGGTCGATATTTCCATGGTGTTGTGGTTTGTGCTGATTGCAGACGGCATACACACGGGTTTTGCGGTGTTGGTGTTGCCGTTTATCGTAACGTCTTGCTTGTTTGCTTACGGGCGTTATCCCTTGCTTTATGCGACGTACACATCAATTTTGTTGCTGATTGTGTTGATTTTGCACGCGAACTTGCGTTGGTTTGGCGGCGTGAACAATCGCACCATCATCAACGCCGCTTTGTTGCTGTTGGCATCGTTTATCGTGGCGTATTTAACCGCCTACAGCGCGAAATATTTGAACAGTGCCGCCAGCGAAACCGAAAAACACAAACGCGAAGCCACGCGCTTTCGCGGTTTGAACAAGCTGGTGTTAAACGGCGTGCAAGAAGGCGTGGTGGTGTTGGACGAAACCTTGCGCGTGTTGCTGTTTAACAAGCAGGCGAAAACCTATTTTCCAACCTTGATTCCCAACGAAGAAAATCATTTATTCGGCGAGTTGGTGGCGCGTTGGCAACACAATCCGAATGTCGGTTTTGAACAAGAAATTCAGTTAAGTAACCAAATGATGCAAGTGCGCGCGATTCCGCTGTTGCCCGAAACGCAAGATGCAGACGGCATGATTTTGCCCAGCCACACCGAACAGCTGCTGATTGTGTATGTGCGTTCATCGCGTGAAGTCGCACACGCAGCGATGGCGAGCAAACTCGCTTCTTTGGGGCAACTGGCGGCGAACTTGGCACACGAAGTGCGCAATCCGATGTCGGCGATTCGCCATGCCAACGACTTGCTGCAAGAAGGCAAAGACGACCCCGTCGCGCAAAAACTACACGGCATCATCGACGGCAATATTCGGCGCATTGACACCATGTTGGAAGACGTGTCGCTCTTAAACAAAAAAGACCGAATCGAGCAGGGCAAAGTGGATTTGATGCGGTTTTGGTTGGACTTCAAACAAGAATTCATTTTGAATAATCCAGAGGCGATTGCGTCGATTCAATTGAAACACCACGAAGCGAATATGCAGGTTTGGGCGGACAGCAGCCATTTGCAACGCATTTTGTGGAATTTGTGCAATAACGCGTGGCGACACAGCCGCAAAGACGGCGATGCCGTCTGCGTTTTGATGCGCAGCGAAGACGAAGAACACGTTTCCATTGTGGTGATGGACAACGGCGACGGCGTGCCACTGGACATTCGTTCGCGTCTGTTTGAACCGTTTTTCACCACATCAGCCAACGGCACGGGTTTGGGTTTGTACATCGCCCGCGAACTGGCGATTGCCAACCAAGGGCAACTGCGTTACTTGCCCGAAATCAATGGCTTTGAACTGATTTTACGCAGAGAGAAACAGCATGAAATATAGTCATTTACAAAACGCGGTTTTGGTGGTGGACGACGAAGCCGACATTCGCGATTTGATGGAAATGACCCTGATGAAAATGGGTTTGCAAGTGGAAACCGCGGTGGGCGTGTCCGATGCGAAAGCGCGTTTGGCAAACAAAAAATACGCGTTGGTGCTCACCGATATGCGTATGCCCGACGGCTCGGGTTTGGAAGTGGTGCAATACTTAAACGCTTTAAACAACGACACGCCGATTGCGGTGATTACCGCCTATGGCAATGCCGAACAAGCCCAGCAGGCATTGAGTTCGGGCGCGTTTGACTATCTGCAAAAACCGATTACGCTGGCACAATTGCGCACGCTGATTAAATCCGCTTTGCACATCAGCGAACAAGCGAAAACCGATGCTGTGCCGCCTGCAGTCAAACAGCAAACTGAAGTTGCCATAACGCAAACAGTGCAGACGGCACAAACCGCTTCAGCCAGCACCGTTACCACATTAAAAAATAACACGACAAGCAATAGCGACGTGCCGCGTTTGCTTGGACAATCGCCGCAAATAGACGAAGCGCGTCAAATGATACGTCGTTTGGCCAAAAGCGCGGTTACGGTTTACATTTCAGGCGAATCGGGCAGCGGCAAAGAACAAGCGGCGCGCAGCATACACGAATTGTCGCCGCGCGCAGGCAAACCGTTTGTCGCCGTCAATTGCGGCGCGATTGCCGAAAACCTGATGGAAAGCGAGTTTTTCGGTTATCGCAAAGGCAGTTTCACAGGCGCGCTTGCTGACAAAGACGGTTTTTTCCAAGCGGCAAATGGCGGCACTTTGTTTTTGGACGAAGTGGCGGATTTGCCTTTGGCGATGCAAGTCAAACTCTTGCGCGTGTTGCAAGAAAAAGCGGTGCGCAAAATCGGCGACACTCAGGAAACCGCGGTGGACGTGCGCCTGATTTGTGCGACCCACAAAGACTTGGCGAGTTTGGTGGCACAAGGCACATTTCGCGAAGATTTGTTTTATCGTTTGAACGTGGTGCGTTTGAATATGCCGTCTTTGCGTGAAATCCGTGCTGATTTGCCCGAATTGATTGCGTATTTGCTCAATCGGTTTGGCGGCGATTTTTTCCAACTCAGCCCCGCGGCACAAAGCGAGTTGTTGTCGTATAGCTACCCTGGCAATTTTCGCGAACTGGAAAACATTTTGGAACGCGCGATTGCCTTGTCAGACGGCATGATTGAACCCGAACATTTGCAGCTGTCGGCGAGCAAAGTGGCGCAAGAGCAAGCCAGCCAAATGCACGTTGCATGGAGCAATGATGAGCGTCTTGCCTTGCCTGATTTTGTGTTTGGGCAAGACAATTTGGAAGAATTTTGCAAACGAATGGAGCAAGAAATCATCGAGCAGGCGTTGGCACACAGCGAACACAATCGCACTCGCGCCGCCAGCTTGCTTGGCATCACTTTCCGTTCGTTGCGTTATCGTTTAGACCGTTTGGAGAGCTGATGAGCATCTTGCCGTTTTACTGGGAACAGATGCCGCTTGCAGATTATGATGCGAACGCAGCGCAAAATCTGATTGCCGATTTATTCAATGAACATAATCCATTAGTGCATTTTCCAACGCCCGAGATTGTGTCTGAATTGCCGTCTGCAGGTTTGTATTTTCATGTGAACGCCAACGGCATTAGCCTTGCCAAAGTAGGCGAAAAAGGGCGGGTGCAAGTGGATTTTGTGGACGGCGCGGCAGGACACAGACGCAAACACGGCGGCGGCGAGTTGCTCGGCAAAGCAGTGAACCACAGCAGCAAACCTGTGGTTTGGGACGCGACAGGCGGTTTGGGGCGCGATGCTTTTGTGTTGGCTTCGTTGGGTTTGGACGTGCAGATTTTTGAACGCAATCCCAACGTGGCACTCTTGCTTGCAGACGGCATACGCCGTGCCACACAACACGCAGACACTGCCGAAATTGCTCAAAAAATGCGTTTGAATGTGGGCAATGCGATTGAACTTTTGCCCGAGTTGGCGCAGGCAAATCGCCCTGATGTGGTGTATTTAGACCCGATGTATCCGACGCGGCAAAAATCTGCCGCTGTTAAAAAAGAAATGGCGTATTTTCACGATTTGGTGGGCGCGGCGAACGATGCCGACGATGCCGCTTTGTTGGCGGCGGCGTGTGCCATTGCCAAAAAACGCGTGGTGGTAAAGCGTCCGCGTTTAGGCGAGTTTTTGGCAAACGAAAAACCTGCCTATCAATACAGCGGCAAAAGCACGCGTTTTGATGTGTATTTGCCGCTGAATCCCGTGAGCGACAGCCAGTCTGGATAAAACTTGTGCGGCAAGCGCAACGCGTTTACCAAATTTTCATTCAATAGAAAGAGAAACCAAATGTCTGAATCTGCGGTGTTTCATGCCACTTTGCCGTCTGCAGTGCAAGATGCGCTGTGGCAAGTGGTGCAACAGCATTTTGCCCACGAAATCAGCGATTTTTGTCCGCTGTTTTTGAATGATGTGCATTTGGGTTACCTCAAACCGATTTGGCGCGAACGGATACGGCAAACGTGGGCGGGCGAACAAAAACACGATGAACGCGGCGTGCATTTATATGCTGAAAACTGGCTACAAATGGGCGATGCTTTGCAAGATATGTGTCAAAAATGGCATGATGTGGCGTGGTTTGGCGGTTGGCGCAATGAGAAGTTTGACGTGTGCAGTGCAGGCGGCACGCCTTTATTTGCTTTGGAGCGTTCGGCGTTTCGCCCTTTGGGTTTGCACAGTCAAGCGGTGCATGTGAATGGCTGGACGCAAACTGCAGCCACTTCGGCAGGCTCAGGACAAGACGGTATCCGTTTTTGGATAGGCAAACGCAGCCCGTATAAGGCGGTAGACCCGAACAAATTAGACAATTTAACGGGCGGCGGCGTGGCGGCTGGCGAAAAAATCGATGAAGCGATGCGACGCGAAGCGTGGGAAGAAGCAGGCGTGCCGTCTGCAGCTTTGCATCAGGCGGTGTACGCAGGCAGTTATTTGAGTTTGCGCCCCGTATCGCGTGGCTTGCACCGCGAAACCTTGCACATTTTTCACATTGAATTGCCCAGCGATTTTGTGCCTGAAAACCAAGATGGCGAAGTGGCGGAATTTGTGGCGATGAGCGCCGAGGAGTTAGCGCAAGAAATGGTGGCAGGCAAGATGATGAACGATGCTTTGTTGGCGACTTTGGTGTTGTGGCAAGACTTGAATTTGCTGAACGCGGAACATTCGCTGTCGCAGCATTTACGAGCCCAAATGCAGCCAAATCTTGCTAAATAAGCCCAAAAAAACTAGAATTCATCTCAATTTCCCCCGAAATACAAAGAGAGAAAAGCCGTGACCATTTCATCTAAACACGCTTCTTTAAACATTCAATTGATTCAAGCGCGCGAAGCCTTGATGACGCATTTTCGCCCGATTTTGAACGACGCAGGCGTAACCGACCAACAATGGCGCATCATTCGTTTGCTCGCCGAAAACGGCACGCTGGATTTTCAAGCCCTTGCCAAACAAGCGTGTATTTTGCGTCCGAGCTTAACGGGCATTTTGACGCGTTTGGAAAAACTGGATTTGGTGGTGCGACTGAAACCGTCTAACGACCAACGTCGCGTTTATTTGAAACTCACGCCCACAGGCGAGCAAATGTACACCGACACTTGTAATTCGGTGGACGCGCGTTACGATGTGATTGAAGCGCGTTTGGGCAAAGACAAAGTGGAACAATTGCGCAGCTTGCTGCAAGATTTGAGCGATTTGGGCGAAGCCAACAGCGCGGACTGGAGCGAAGAAGGCGAAACGGAAGCAGGCGATGAGTGAAATCACGCAAGACAAACAAAATTTTCGCAACGCGATGGCAGCGTGTGCCGCTGGCGTTCATGTGATTACGACAGACGGCACGGCTGGGCGTTTTGGCATCACGATGACGGCGGTGTCATCTGTTACTGACGAACCGCCAACCGTGATGTTGTGCATCAACAAACAATCCAAAATTTTGCCTGCTTTGCAAGAAAATCAGGCTTTGTGCGTGAATGTGCTGGCGGCGAATCAGCAAGATGTGGCGGAACATTTTGCTGGCATGACCCAACTCACTGCCGAAGAGCGTTTTCAATACCACATTTGGCATCGCGGACAAAACGGACAGCTGCAATTAGAAGGCGCGTTGGCGCATTTACACGGCAAAATCGCGCAACAGTGGGCGGTTGGTACACATCAGGTTTTGTTGGTGGAGCTGGACGAAATCGCGGTGCACGACGGCAAAACCGTTTCCGAACCTGCGCTGGTGTATTTTCGTCGTCGCTTCGCGGCTTTGGACTGAAAACCATTGAATATTTTTGAATACGAGATGCCGTCTGCAGCATGAACACTGCAGACGGCATTTGTTTGGCTGGTGTTTCGTGTGTTTAATTCGGCGACGTGTTCAGCTGCAAGTGCGGCGTATGCAAAGCAGCGAGCGTGGCATCAATGAACACGGGCGCGATGTTTGCCAAGCTGCCCACTTCGTCGCGATAACGCAGCCAGCGGTCAATCAAACCGAAAATATTCGCGTGTAAAAAATGTTTCGCCAAACTTGGATTGAGCGTGGACGGCAAAAAACCGTGTGCGATGTCGTGCGCAATCGCTTGTTCAATGAGTTTGTCCCACAGTTTGTGGTAGTGTGCGCTGATGGTGTTGATGGCTTGGTTGTTGGCGGTGTGTTCGCATTTTAGGTGCAACACAGTGCAGAATTTTTCGTGCTTTTCATCGTTTTGCAGACGGCATAAAGCATTGATGAGCGCGTTACGCAAGCCTTGGCTTTCTTCGGCATTGCGCGCCAAATCGTGCTGAAAATTGTTTAAGGCTTCTTGGCACAACCAAGCGAATAGGGCTTCAAATAAGTCTTCTTTGTTGCGAAAGTGCCAGTAAAACGCGCCGCGCGTTACGCCTGCGTTGCTGGCGATTTGATTGAGCGAAGTTTGTGCCACGCCGTTTTCGTAAAAAGTGTTGAGTGCGGAAAGTAATAATGCTTCACGCGTTTGCAGGGCTTCTGCTTTAGTTTTTTTCATGGTGTGTCCTGCGTTGAAAATCTGGCTGGGCGATTTGGCTTTGTTTTTGGCTAACGTTATCAGCAGATTTCGGGTGAGTGATTCGGTGTTTGAGTGAAGGCAGCTATTGTAAGAAAAAACTTTATTACATACAAGAGTGAATGTATAATGTGCGTTTTGCTGTCGCGCGGTGCAAACGTTTGCACTTGCAGACGGCATTTTCTTGTATTTATTCATGAAATCAAGTGGCTATTTAGCTAATGCAGGCAGTGGCATTAGTTAAGTAGCCTATTTGAGTATGAAGTTTTTAAATGTGTGATGATTGTGTGATACACAAGAAGAGGAAATAAAATGACAAATTTTCAAGGTCATCTGAAGCCTGTGCGTGCTGCGGTGTTGGCTGTGGCTTTGGCTTTTGGTGTGGCGGCGTGTAGCGGTGGCGACAAAGCGGCTGGACAAGCGCAAAGCGAAGAAGCACCTGCGCCTGTGGTGGGCGTGGTAACGGTTGAACCGACCACGGTTACGTTGAGCACGGAATTGCCTGCGCGCTTGGAAGCGTTTCGTTCGGCGGACGTGCGCGCGCAAGTGGGCGGCGTGATTCAAAAACGTTTGTTCCAAGAAGGTTCGTTCGTGAAGGCTGGACAGCCTTTGTTCCAAGTGGATTCGTCTGCTTATGAAGCAAACTTACACAGCGCGCGCGCGTCTTTGTTGTCGGCTGAAGCAAGTTTGGCAAAAGCCGATGCGGATTTGGCGCGCTACAAGCCTTTGGTAGAAGCCGATGCGATTAGTAAACAAGAATACGATGCGGCGATTGCGGCACGTCGTGCGGCGATTGCTAGCGTGGAATCGTCAAAAGCGGCGATTCATTCGGCACAAATCAGCTTGAACCGTTCACGCATCACTGCGCCGATTTCGGGCGTGATTGGTGCGGCGAAAGTGTCGGAAGGTACTTTGGTTTCGGCTGGCGATGCAACGGTGTTGGCAACGATTAAACAAACGAATCCTTTGTATGTGAACATCACGCAATCGGCAACTGAAGTGATGAAGTTGCGCCAACAATATGCAGACGGCAAAGTTCAGGCGGTGGGCAATGGTGGTGCGGAAGCGGATATTTTGTTGGAAGACGGTTCAACTTATCCCTTGAAAGCGCGTTTGGTGTTTGCCGATATGACGGTGGACGAAGCGACGGGTCAAGTGCGCATTCGTGCCGAAGTGCCGAATCCGCAAAATGTGTTGTTCCCGAATTTGTATGTGCGCGTGCGTTTGCCGCAAGCGGACGTGGCGAACGCGTTTTTGGTGCCACAACAAAGTGTAACCCGTGGCGACAACGACACGGTGATGATTGTGAACGCGCAAGGTGGCATGGAACCGCGTACGGTTAAAGTGGCGGGTGCGCAAAATGGCAACTGGATTATCACAGAAGGTTTGCAAGCGGGCGATAAAGTGATTGTGGACGGCACGATGATTGCGGGCATGACAGGCGCGAAAAAAGTTCAGCCTAAAGAATGGACACCGCCAAGCGACGCGTCTAACGCTGCACCGAACGCTGCCGCCAGCCAAGCGGCTTCTGAAGCGCAGACGGCATCAGCAGCGAAATAAGGTGGCATAAATGGCAAAGTTTTTTATTGAACGCCCGATTTTCGCGTGGGTTATCGCGATTTTCATCATGATTGCGGGTGTTGTTGGCATTCGCAGCTTGCCGATTTCGCAATATCCATCGGTTGCCGCGCCAACGGTTACGTTAACCGCAACTTACCCAGGTGCATCGGCAAAAGTGATGGAAGACAGCGTGTTGGCTGTCATTGAACGCAATATGTTTGGTGTGGAAGGTTTGGACTACATCAGCACGTCTGCCGATTCCAGCGGTAGCGGTTCGGTAACGCTGACCTTCACGCCCGACACCGATGCCGATTTGGCGCAAGTGAATGTGCAAAACAAATTGTCGCAAGTGAGTGCTTTGTTGCCGTCTGCAGTTCAGCAAAACGGCGTAACCGTGTCGCAAGCACGTTCTAATTTCTTGATGGTGGTGATGCTTTCGTCTGACACCAAAACCACAGAAGAAATGGCGGACTTCGCGCAACGCAGCATCATGCCTGAATTGCAACGCGTAAACGGTGTGGGCAATGTCAATTTGTTTGGCTCGGAACGTGCGATGCGCGTTTGGGTAGACCCAGCCAAATTGAAAAACTACAACTTGGCGTTTAGCGATGTAACTTCGGCAATTCAAGCGCAAAACGTGCAAATTTCAGCAGGTTCAATCGGCGCATTGCCAGCCAGCGTGGGGCAAACCATTTCGGCAACCGTAACCGCTGACGGACAGTTAGCCACGGCAGAACAATTTGGCAACATCATTTTGCGTTCGCAAACCGATGGTTCAAACATCTATTTGCGAGACGTTGCCGAAGTGAAATTAGGTAGCCAAAGTTACGATTCGAGCACCCGTTTGAACGGCAAGCCAACTGTCGGCATGGGCGTTTCTTTGGCAACAACGGGTAACGCGATGGCAGCGGCAACCGAAATCAAAGCCAAAATGGCGCAGATGGAAAAATTCTTCCCTGCGGGCGTAACGTGGAGCACGCCATACGACACGTCTACTTTCGTGGAATTGTCGATTGAAAAAGTGGTGATGACTTTGGTGGAAGCCGTGGTGTTGGTGTTCATCGTGATGTTCATCTTCTTGCAAAACTTCCGCTACACCTTGATTCCGACCATTGTTGTGCCGATTTCTTTGCTTGGTGCGTTCGCTTCCATTTCGTATTTGGGCATGTCGATTAACGTGATGACCATGTTTGCGATGGTGCTGGTGATTGGTATTGTCGTGGACGATGCGATTGTGGTGGTGGAAAACGTGGAACGGATTATGGCGGAAGAAGGTTTGTCGCCAAAAGAAGCCACCAAAAAAGCAATGGGACAAATTTCAGGTGCGGTAATCGGTATCACGGCAGTTTTGATTTCGGTGTTTGTGCCTATGGCGATGATTAGCGGTGCAACAGGCAATATTTATCGTCAATTCTCGCTGACCATGGCTTTGGCGATTGCCTTCTCCGCTTTCTTGGCATTGTCTTTAACCCCTGCTTTGTGCGCGACTTTGCTCAAACCGATTGCCAAAGGACACCACGAAGAGAAAAAAGGTTTCTTCGGCTGGTTTAACCGCAAATTTGAATCGGGTGCAAACCGTTATCAAGGTTGGGTGGCGGCTGTGTTGCGCAAAACAGGTCGCATGAGCTTGGTTTATGTGGCTTTGGTGGTGGTGGCTGGTGTGTTGGTGTGGCGTTTGCCAACTTCATTCTTGCCAAACGAAGACCAAGGCTATGTGATGGTGAGCGTGCAATTGCCTGCTGGTGCGACTAAAGAACGTACCGATGCGACTTTGGAACAGGTTACTAAAGTGGCTTTGGCGCAACCTGAAGTGGAAAACATCTTAACGATTTCGGGTTTCAGCTTCTTCGGTTCGGGGCAAAACATGGCGATGGGTTTCGCGATGTTGAAAGACTGGTCGGAGCGCACCGGTGGCGGCAGCGATGCGAGCATGGTGGCGATGAAAATCACAGGCGGTTTGATGGGAACGATTCGCGACGGTTTCGGTATTTCGGTGAATCCGCCGCCGATTATGGATTTGGGCAATTCGTCTGGTTTCAGTTTTTATTTGCAAGACCGCAACAGTGCTGGACACGAAGCCTTGCTTGCCAAACGCAATGAGCTGATGAACAAAATGCGTCAAAACGCAGAAATGTTTGACGGCACTTCGGTTCGTGCCAGCGGTTTGGAAGACGCGGCGCAGCTGAAAATTGACATCAATCGCGATGCGGCAGCCGCACAAGGCATTTCATACAGCAGCATTCAAGCGGTGTTGGGTACGGCTTTGGGTTCGAGCTATGTGAACGATTTCCCAAATCAAGGCCGTCTGCAACGTGTGATTGTGCAAGCCGATGCCAAATCACGTATGCAGCCTGAAGACATTTTGAATTTAACCGTGAAAAATTCAGCAGGCACGGCTGTGCCGTTGTCGTCGGTTGCTACGGTGAAATGGGTAACGGGTCAAGAGCAAAGCGAACGCTTTAACGGCTATCCAGCGATGCAATTGACGGGCGCACCTGCTTCGGGCAAATCAACAGGCGAAGCGATGGCGGAAGTGCAGCGCATGGTGGACGAGTTGGGCGGCGGTTATGCCTTGCAATGGGCAGGTCAATCGCGCGAAGAAGCGAAAGGTTCTTCGGAAACGACCACACTTTATGTGTTTGCTGCGGTTGCCGTGTTCTTGGTGTTGGCGGCTTTGTATGAAAGCTGGTCAATTCCTTTGGCGGTGATTTTGGTGGTGCCTTTGGGTATTTTGGGCGTGGCTTTAGGTGTTACAGGGCGCAATGCGTTTGACATGGGCATTCAGGCGGCGTTGATTGCGGCGGGCATGATGCCAGCGCGCGCGGCGCAAGGCGCGAAATACTTAAACGACATCTATTTCACCATCGGCATGGTTACGGTGATGGGTTTGAGTGCGAAAAACGCGATTTTGATTATTGAGTTTGCCAAAGACTTGCAAGAAAAAGGCAAGAATGTGATTGAAGCAACGCTCACTGCGGCGCGTCAGCGTTTCCGTCCGATTTTGATGACTTCGTTTGCCTTTATTTTGGGCGTTGTGCCTTTGTACATCGCCACAGGTGCAAGTTCGGCAAGCCAACGCGCCATCGGCACTTCGGTGTTCTGGGGCATGTTGATTGGTACGATTTTGTCGGTGTTTTTGGTGCCACTGTTTTATGTGGTGGTGCGTCACTTTTTCAAACCGAAAAACATCAACAACGCGCCTGAATTAGAGCAACACGAGCATTAAGCCAACAGCCGATGCCGTCTGCAAAAGCGATAACAAACGCCGACGGCATCAGACAAGGAATCCAAAATGAATAAACCGTTTTTAACCTTAATCGCTGCGGCGGCTTTGTCGGCATGTAGCTTCGCGCCCAAATACGAACAGCCGAAAGTTGCCGTTGCCGAAACTTTCAAACACGCAGGCGAGGGCGATGTGGCGATTGCCGCCGCTTCACTCGGTTGGCAAGATTATTTTGCCGACCCGCGTTTACATCGTTTGATTGAAATCGCACTGGAGCGCAACACCGATTTGCGCACCGCCGCTTTGAACGCCGAAGCCTTGCGCAAACAATACATGATTGCGCGTGCCGATTTGTTGCCGTCTGTCGGCGCAACGGGCAACGCCAACCATTCGGGCAACAACAACAGCACGAGCCATTCGTATAGCGTGGGCTTGGGCATTTCTGCGTATGAGCTGGATTTGTTTGGCAAAGTGCGCAACACAGGCGAAGCGGCTTTGCAATCGTATTTCGCAAGTGCCGCCACCCGCGATGCCACTCATTTGAGCCTCATCGCCTCGGTTGCCAAAGCCTATTTCAATGAGCGTTACGCCGAAGAAAGCATGGCATTGAGCCAACGCGTGGTGCGTAGCCGCGAAAATACCTACAAACTCACTCAACTCAAACACAAAGCAGGCGTGGTGTCGGCTTTGGATTTGCGTCAGCAAGAAGCACTGATTGAGTCGGCGAAAGCGGATTACGAAAACGCCGTGAAAAACCGCGAACAAGCGCGTAACGCTTTGGCGGTGTTAATCAATCAGCCGCTGCCAGAGAACTTGCCAGCCAGCTTGCCTTTGAATAAACAGTTCAAAATCAGCCGCTTGCCAGCAGGTTTGCCGTCTGCAGTTTTATTGAACCGCCCAGACATTCGCGCCGCCGAGTTTGCCTTGCGTCAAGCCAACGCCAACATCGGCGCAGCGCGTGCCGCCTTTTTCCCAAGCATCAGCCTAACAGGCAGCGTGGGCATGGGTTCAACCGAATTGAGCAACCTGTTTAAAGGCAGTAGCGGCGTGTGGGCGTTTGCACCGAGCATCAACTTGCCGATTTTCAACTGGGGCGCACTCAAAGCCAGCCTAGATGCCGCCAAAATTCGTCAAGAAATTCAAGTGGTAAACTATGAAGCAGCCGTGCAAGCAGCCTTCCAAGACATTGCCAACGCTTTGGTCGCACGCGAACAGCTGGAAAAAACTTATGCCGCCACCGCGCGTCAAACCCGTGCCACTCAAGAAAGCCTGCGTTTGGTGAACTTGCGCTACAAACACGGCGTGGCAAGCGCACTGGATTTGTTGGACGCAGAACGCAGCAGCTATAGCAGCGAAAGTGCCTTGCTCGCCCAACAGCTCACGCGTTTAGAAAACATGGCAGACGTATACAAAGCCTTGGGCGGCGGCATGAAACGCCACACCCAAGACGAAACGACAGCAGCACAATAAACCACATTCGTAAACAAACAGAGCGATGCCGTCTGCGCCGAAACGGTTTGCAGACGGCATATTGTGAGAAAAAACGTTCAGCAAACCAAATCATCAAAACGCTTTGACATAAAATTTTTCACAGAAAAACTTACCCAAACGCCAAGATTCGGTTATAATGCGCGACTATTTTCCACGAATGCTTGTTTGCAAAAAAACAACATTATCAGGCGGTTTATTGCCCCAATCGGCTTTTTCACTTCAATTCAATCTTGAAAAGAAAAGGTTTTTTATGGTATAAATCGCGTTTTACGATTTTAATTACAGAAGTTTGGAGTTCCATCATGGCACGAGTTTGTAAAGTGACAGGTAAACGCCCAATGAGCGGCAACAACGTGTCACACGCCAACAATAAAACCAAACGTCGTTTTTTGCCTAACTTGCAAACACGCCGTTTTTGGGTAGAAAGTGAAAACCGCTGGGTGCGTTTGCGCGTTTCTAACGCAGCATTGCGCACAATCGATAAAGTAGGCATTGATGTCGTTTTGGCTGATTTGCGTGCTCGCGGCGAAGCTTAATTTCAAGACATTTGATTAAGGAATACTGCAATGCGCGATAAAATCAAATTAGAATCATCAGCTGGTACTGGTCATTTCTACACTACCACTAAAAATAAACGTACTATGCCTGGCAAATTGGAAATCAAAAAGTTTGACCCAGTTGCTCGCAAACACGTTATTTACAAAGAAACGAAATTGAAATAATTGAGTTTAAACAAGCCCTTGTTCAAAACAAGGGCTTTTGTTTTGCCGCCTGCAGTTTGCGTGTTTGAAAAATGTGTTTGAGTAGAAGCTGCAGACGGCAACACTTGATTCACTGCAAGATGATTTGAACGAGTAGGGTAGTTTACAAGCAAAATGTCCATTTTTAGGCAATAAAAAACCGCCCAAAATAGGCGGTTTGTTTTATGTTTATTTACAGTGGAACTGCAGACGGCATCAGTTCAAATTGCCCAACACGATGCGCAGCATGCGGCGTAAAGGTTCGGCTGCGCCCCACAACAACTGGTCGCCAACGGTGAACGCGCTGATGTATTCGCCGCCCATGCCTAATTTGCGAATGCGGCCGACTGGCACAGTCAAGGTACCCGTAACCGCCGCAGGCGTTAAATCGTGGATAGACGCTTCTTTTTGATTTGGCACAACTTTCACCCAGTCATTTGCGCCAGCCAATAAACGCTCAATTTCTTCCACAGGCAAATCTTGTTTCAGTTTCAAAGTTAAGGCTTGGCTGTGGCAACGCATCGCGCCCACGCGCACGCATAAACCGTCAATCACAATCGGCTGTTGCGTACCCAAAATTTTGTTGGTTTCTACGCCGCCTTTCCATTCTTCTTTAGATTGACCATTACCTAAATCGGCATCAATCCAAGGAATCAAGCTGCCAGCCAACGGCGCGCCAAAATTGTCTTTCGGATAGCTGTCCGAACGCAAGAAGTCTGAAACTTTGCGGTCGATGTCCAAAATCGCGCTGGCTGGGTCAGCCAATTCGCTCGCTACTTCCTGATGAATCGCACCCATGCCCGAAATCAATTCGCGCATATTTTTCGCGCCCGCCCCCGAAGCCGCTTGATAAGTCATTGAAGTTGCCCATTCCACCAAATCGTTTTGGAATAAGCCGCCCAAAGCCATCAACATCAAAGAAACCGTGCAGTTGCCGCCGATGTAGTTTTTCACACCGTTTTTCAAACCTTGGTCAATCACATTGCGGTTCACAGGGTCTAAAATGATGATGGCATCATCCGCCATACGCAAAGACGAAGCCGCATCAATCCAATAGCCATTCCAGCCACTGTCGCGCAAAGGTTGGAACACCGCTTTAGTGTAATCGCCACCTTGGCAGGTAACGATGATGTCCATTTTCGCCAATTCAGCAATATCGTTGGCATCCAATAAAGATTTTTCAGCTTGACCAAAATCAGGCGCAACACCGCCAACATTAGAAGTCGTGAAAAACGCCGCTTCAGGAATGTGGGCAAAATCATTTTCTTCTTGCATACGTTGCATCAACACCGAGCCAACCATGCCGCGCCAGCCGACAAAACCTACTTTCATTTCGTATCTCCGAACAATCAAACAAATAAAATCAAAAGCGTTCTTTTTAACCTTACTGACAAGAAAAGTAAAGCAATTTATTGAACATCTTGAAATAAAATACCAAAAACGCCATAGCGCAGACGGCATTAATCAGCGTTTTCATTGTAAAAATTACCCGAATATAAAGTAGCTATGAGCAAAACTGTTTGGAAGCAGCATATGAAAATCACGCATTTATGCAAAAAATCGATAAAAAATTCTCTTTATAAATATTGCTTTGCCAAAATTCTTGAAAAATAAGAAAGCAAATGCTTGCCATGGCAGGGCGAATATGGTTTAATTGCAATCTTTCAAGCACGGCCAGATAGCTCAGTTGGTAGAGCAACGGATTGAAAATCCGTGTGTCGGCGGTTCGATCCCGCCTCTGGCCACCATTAACCGCATTTTCGCGGTTATTTTTTTGTCTATTTGATGCTACTTAATGCAACTTTTCCTTTACCTATCAATTACTTGCTTTTGATTTCCCCTTTTCTGATTGTCTATTTAACGCTACTTGAAGCCCCTTGCTACTACAAATTTTTGTTGGTACATTCCAGCAAATGCACCAACACCAACACAAAAAGCACCAACATTTTTTAAAACCATGCACCAACAAATCACATAAAAAGGCTTGTATATCATGGCTTTAACCGATAAACAGATTAAAAACGCCAAGCCAAGCGATAAGAAACAAACGCTTTCAGACGGCGGCGGCTTATCTTTGATTATCACACCAACAGGCGGTAAGTATTGGCAATTCAATTTTCGCTTTGACGGCAAGCAAAAGACCTTGCGGCTAGGCGTTTACCCCGATGTACCGCTTGCAAAAGCGCGTGAAAAGCACGTACAGGCGAAATCGCTACTTGCAGACGGCATAGACCCCGCCGCCCAAAAGCAAGAAGCTAAACAGGCGCGGCAAACCGCCTTAAAAAACACCTTTGCGAAAATCGCGGCGGAATGGCACGCGCACCAAAAACCAAGTTGGACGACGGCGCACGCGGTTAAGGTATGGCGTAGTTTTGAAGTGGATATATTGCCCGAGCTAGGCAAGCACGCCATAAATGCAATTAGCATAAAGCAAGTGCAAATTGTGATTGAACGCGTTGCAGCACGCGGCGCACTGGATACCGCCAAAACGGTTTTGCAACGCATCAAAGCGGTTTTTAATTACGCGATACGCACCGAAAGAGCCGAAAATAACCCTGCTGTACCGCTTACAGGCTTAATCAAAGCCCCGAAAGAACAGCACATGCCTGCTTTACCGCAAAACGAGCTTGTAGAGTTTTACCGCCGCTTGATGCGTGAGAACGTGAAGCAACCAACGCGCATAGCGATGCTGTTAATCATGCTTACGTTTGTAAGAAGCGGTACATTGAGACGCGCACAATGGCACGAGATAGATTTTGAAGCGCGTGAATGGCGCATACCAGCCGAAAAAATGAAAATGAAAACCGCGCATATCGTACCGCTTGCAGATTGGACGATTTCGCTATTGAAAGATTTGCACCTGCTTACAGGGTATAGCAGTTTTCTTTTTCCAGCGGTAGGCAATCCAAGCAAGCCGATGAGTGAAAACACATTGAGCTACTTAACAGGGCGTATGGGTTACAAAAACATGGCTACACCGCATGGATTTAGAAGCCTTGCAACCGATGTTTTGAACGAAAACGGCTTTAACCGCGATGCCATTGAGCGGCAAATGGCACACGCCGAAAGAGACAAAGTAAGAGCCGCCTACCATCGCACGGAATACTTGCCACAACGCCACGAAATGATGCAATGGTACGCCGATTTTTTACGCAAACGCTTTGATGAAGCAATGGCAAGCCTAGAAATGCCCGAAAACGCGCCTAAAAAGCCCCTAGATTGCGATTAAAGGGTTTGCTGATACTTTCCCTTGATTGAGCCGAAAACGCGCTAAAAACGCGTTTGAGCGCATTTGAGCGTAAAGCAACGCGGCAAGGCGCGTTTTGAGCATTGCAGACGGCAAAGACAACACACTACGCCCCTGAAAGGGGCGTTTTTCTTGACTTTCTGAAATTTCCTAATTAAATCAATATCTTAAACCTAGTCATTAACACAGAAACCGAAAACACGATAAAAAATGTGCGTGAGTGTGCAGGCGGTCTAGACGCTTGCACCCCCTGAACTTTTTTACCCCCTATCCCCTTTCTGAAATACCCTAAAAACTGCGAATATTACTGATTTTTCAATGATTTATTGAGAAATAAAGCCCGAAATGTCGCCATTCATAAGGCTTTTTGTCTTTCTTTATTGTTATTTTGTTATTGCTTTAACTATCTCTTTGTTTATTTAATAAATATTACTTAATCATATTGTTATTTTATTTATTTTTATTGTTATTTATAACGTTTTTAACGTTACGCATTTCAAATTTCTTGTTAGCTATTCAAACGGTTTTGTAGGCGGAATGTTTGCGCTTGATGAATACAAAGGTTTATGAATTATTTTTATATTCACGAGTAAAAATCATGCACGATTTAGCGAAAAATGCGGAACACCTTAAAGCAACTAATCCCAACTAATGGCTAAAGTGTCGTTTTATCAAAAACTCAAAACATTCATGCACGCTGAAGCAAAGGCTAGAAAGAAAGTAAATCTATGTGCTTGTCAAGACTAAAAAATAATCAAATTTGAGATACACTACTGAAAGCACGGTTTGACACTTATGCAGAAACGGCAAGGGCTTTTTCTTATGGCAAGCAATCGCCTTACCGCCGCCGCGCATAGGCGCAAACGGCAAACCGCCAAAATGGCATAACCTTTTATTCAACAAGGTTTATTATGAATAATTTAAATAATCGTCTAATCGATATTTTTGAATACCTAATCTCTAATCAAACGCACACCGCGCCAAATGGCGCACCGCTAAAAGGAATGGCGGGCAAAAGCGGCATTGAGCAAATTTTGCAAAATGCGCTTTGCATAGGGGGCGATACCTTTACGGGTACGCATTCCCACAATGGATTAAACAACGAGCCAAAAGAACACATTACAGGGAAAGGCTTGCCGTATTTGGCGGATAAATACCGCGCGGCATTACGCAAAATGAAAATCCTTGAAGCCCAAAACAAAGAGCTAGAAAAGAGCAGGGCAAGCAGTAGGCTTATTGCTGGATTGCAGGCGTATTTACTAGCGAATGGCACACATGAAAACACAAGGGCATTCATGGCAGGCATTCCATGCCTAAAATGCAGACGGCATACAAGGCAAGCCAAAACGCAAAACTGCTTGATTTTTCAGGCTTATCACACCCCAAAAAGCAAAACAGCTTAATCAAGCAGGGGTAAACAAATGAGCAAACTCTCTAATGCACATTTGAACGAGCAAGCAAGCATTTTTAAGAACGCATTTAACGCTTTTATTGATATGATTTTTTGCGGCGGATTGAACGAGCAAAATGCCCAAAACGGCATCTTGCATTTGGTAAACAAATATGCCGTGCTTGACGCTGAAAATCAGCAAATGAAAGACAAAATCAAAGAGTTAGAAAAGGAAAACCGAAAATTGAAAGCAGGCGAAGCAAACAGTGGGCTAGTGATTATTTACGCACTATCGGAAACGCTGAAAGACAAAGGTGTTTTTAAAACCAACAGCCAAATCATCGACTATTTGAGCAATGAAAACGAAAAGGGTTACAGGGGCTTATCAGAAAGCACCATTAAGCCCGTTTTTGCAGCGGCAAATGCTTTGATTAGGGAAATGGATAAGAAGTAGTAAACAAAGCAAAACCGCCCAAAACAAGGGCGGTTTTTTTTATTGCCTATGCGTGCAAACCTTTCACATTGCAGACGGCAAACACCGTAAACAGGGCAATCATGGCAAGGGCAAACGGCAAGAGCTGAAACCGCATTGCCGAAAACGGCAAAGAGCAGGCAAATAATCGCAGGGCAAACGCCAAAAAACGCGATTTAAGCCGTTTTAACCGCTTGGATAGGCAAACACCAAGAGCAAGGCGGTAAATGCCCTAAAAACGCAAAATAAGCGGATTGCAGGCGTGAATAACCGCCATTGCAGACGGCAAGCAAGCCAAAACAGCAGGCGCATTAAACCGCAAACGCGATTGAGCCGAAAGCAAACGCCCCGAAAACGACACGGAAAGCACGCGATAAGCGATGCAAGCGGATTGTTTAGCGATGGCACGACCGCCCAAAACAGCAGGGCAAACCGCCGTTTGTTTTCGCACGCTTGCCATTGAGCAAAACGCTGTTTTTCGCGGTTTTCGCCGTTTAGCGCATGGCGTGTTTTACACATTTGTTAATCAAATCCGCGCGGTTTTGATTAGCAAAGAGCCTAGCCATTCACGAATGCACAGCAAACAGGGCAAACGACCAAATGCAGACGGCAAGCAAACCAAAACGGCAAAGACATTCATGGCAAGTGGTAAATGCTGAAAATGCAGACGGCAAGGGCAAACCAAGCCCAAAACACCAGCTTATGCAAAAGGCATGAAAAGAATATATTTAATCTTTTCAACTGCTTGTTTTCATCGCCTGCGCAATACGACTTAAAACACATTGACAAAACGAGATTGAGAAATTAGGCTGTAATTTCTCTCTAAACAAACTAGACCGTAACGGCTAGGTAAAATGCCGTTTTTTATCGCCTATTTCTTTTTGGCGGTGTGTTGCAATAGCAACGCGCCCCTATCAAGCTATGGCGGTATCTGCTAACCGTAAGGCGCAGGCTGGGACTAGTTGCCAGAGAGAGTACCGCCCCCTAACAAGGGTTTTCTCAAATCTCTAAATTAACTAGGTGCAATTATGCAAAATCTTAACACTCAAAACGAAATTTCTTTAAATTCTCACTCTTTCAACGGCATGGCACGCCTTTTGGAGCAATTGCACAATTTGGCACGCCCACAATTTGGCAAACTATCAGACGAGCAATTGCAAGGTTTAGAAAGCGATTGCAACAGCATGATTTTCAGTTTGCGCGAAGCCGTTTTAATCATGCAAAACACGCGCTACTACCTTGAAAACGCCGATGTGGCACTTTCCCAAAAAGAAATGATTGATATGCTTGAAGTATCTCAAGCATTCAATGAAGCCCTTTACGAGCTTTCAGGCATTGCGCAAACCTTTATTTCCACCAAGAGCAATCGCTTAAGCAAGCAAACACAGCAGCTACAAACGCAATTGAACCTAACGCATATCAAGGCGCAATTGCGACCGCATACCGCCGCTTAAACCAAGCAAGCCAAAAGGGCGTTAATCCGCCCTTTTGAATGGCAAAAGCAAGCCATAAGGCAAGGTTTGAGTATGGCAATCAAAGGCTTTCCATACGCTTAAAATCAAAGGCTTACACGCTTAAAAGGCAAGTAAGCAGGCGATTTGCACGCCCGAAATGCTAAATGCAAATGGCATATAAATGAAAACGCCCCGAAAAGGGCGAAAAAGTTTAATTGCACTTTCAAAAGTCTAATTGTACTGAAATTTCATTTTGAACCGTTTAGCATTCGCCTTATTGCAACATAGACGTAAGGAAAGCATATGACGCAAACAAGCAGATTTATTGATGCAAAAGAAGTGATGCGCCTTTTGGGTTACAAGAGCCGCGAAAGCCTTTACCGCCTTTTACGCGCGAATAGCCGATTTTTTGATGCGGATTTTCCTAAACCGCTGAAAATCAGCACTAGGCAAACGCGCTGGATAGAAAGCGAAATCTTGCAATACCAAGAACGCTTGATTGAGCGATGCCGCGTAAACGAAAGCGTGCCATTAAACGGCGCAAAGCAAAGACAAGCAAGCAAGGCGGCGCGTGAAGCGCAGACGGCATAAAAGCCGAAAGCAAACCGCCTAACATTTGGTAAGGCATTGATTAAAAAGAAAATGTCAAGCATGAAGCAGGGCGAAAGGCGCGATTGTGCAAACAGCGCAAACGCATAAAAAACCGCCCTGAAACACAAACGCATTTCAGGGCTAGCCGTTTTAAATCAAGAGAGTTCATCATGAATAATCAGCGAAATCATAGCCTATCTTGCCTAACGCCGCAATGCCGCGAAATCGTGGAATGCCTACAAAATGGCAGCCTAACCACTTTTCAAGCAACGGCAAAGGGCATTATGGGTTTTTATACGCGCATCAATGAATTGCGCAATTTGGGCTATGTGATTGATTGCATACCCGAAAAACACATTAACAAACGCGGTAGACAAGTGGTGCGTGGGCGGTATGTTTTGCGCAGTGAGCCAAGGGCAAGCCCAAAAGAGCCGAAAGAGCAAGAAACGCCCTTGACCGATAGCACGCCTTGAATAGGCGATGCAGACGGCAAAGCAAGCCCAAAACGCCAGCTTATGCAAAAGGCATGAAAATATTATGTTTAATCTTTTCAATGGCTTATTTTCATTGCCTATGCAGTGCGATTTAAAACACATTGACAAAACGAGATTGAGAAATTAGGCTGTAATTTCTCTCTAAAAAGTAAACGCCATAACGGCAACGGTAAAACGCCGTTTTTTATCGCCTATCTTTTGGCGGTGTGTTGCAATAGCAACGCGCCCCTATCAAGCTATGGCGGTGTCTGCTAACCGTAAGGCGCAGGCTAGTTACGTTTACACTAGAGAGAGCACCGCCCCCTAACAAGGGTTTTCTAAATCTCTATGAAAGTAAACGCTATGCAAAATTTAAACACTCAAAACGAAATCTCTTTAAGCAATCATCATGTGAGCGGTTTAGCATCGCTATTCAACAATTTATTCAAGCTAGCCATTCCATGCATTG
>JAUNMN010000014.1:14613-36677 GCA_030531795.1 Neisseria sp. | reverse complement strand
AACTATGCAAATGGCGTAGACGGTGGCAAATATGTACCCTACTCTGCTTTGGACAAACGCAATTATTTAGCCAAATTAGGCGCAACCTTTGGCGACCACCGCATTGTGTTGAGCCACTTAAAAGACGAACATCGTGGCACACGCGTCGTGCGTGAAGAATTTGCGGTTTTTGACACACCAGGTTCACGCTTAACTAGTGCTCGCCAAAAACCTTCTTACCGCGAAACTTCTTTAAGCAACACCAATTTGGAATACAGCGCGCAAAACTTGGGTTTTGTGAAAAACCTGAATGCCAACGCTTATTTCATGCAAAGCAAACGTGAATCAGCAGACGATAGCGGTTGCGGTTATTGCGGCAACGTTGCAGGTCCAACTAAAACCGTTGTAGACACCAAAGGCGCGAACGTGAATTTGGATTCGGAAATCGGCGAAAACGTATTGCTGAAATACGGTGTCAATCTCCGTAACCAAGAAATCAAACCCGGTGCGATTACAGATGCAACTTATGTAACCAATCCGAAGAAAACCGACACAGGTGCTTATGTAGAGGCCATCGGCAACCTTGCCAACTTCACTTTAACCGCTGGCTTGCGCTACGACCACTTTAACGTAACCACGCGTGATGGCGTGAAAGCCAACAATAGCAAACTCAATCCAAGTTTGGGTTTGATTTACCAAGTAACGCCTGAATTGAGCTTCAGTGCCAACCACTACTATGCTTCACGCAGCCCACGCTTGTATGACGCACTGATGGTCGGTTTAGCACGCGGTCGCGTTTCTATTGACCCAAACATCAAACCTGAACAAGCACGCAACAATGAAATCGGTTTCAACTACAACAGCGGCTCATTCAGCGCAGACGGCACCTACTTCTGGCAAAAAGTAAGTAACGTGATTGTAAATCCACAAGACCGTCATACTACTGGTTGGAGCAAAACCGTTAACGGCGGTTACTCTAAAAACAGTGGCTATGAATTGAACGCATCTTACCGTTGGAGCGGCTTAACTGCTCGTGTGGGCGTTGCTGACAGTAAACCTCGTTTCTATCTTGAGCCACAATGGAATCGAACTAATCAACGTTACGAAGAAGTAACCACTGTTAACCCAGAATTTGCCGTGCAAACAGGTCGCACTTGGACAGCAGGTTTGGCTTATCGCTTCAATAAACCAAACTTGGAATTGGGTTGGAAAGGTCGTTACGTAGAGAAAGAAACAGAAAATGCTGTGGTGGGTGGCACGCCAACCAATCACCCAAGCTATGTGTTGCATGATTTCTTCGTGAACTTGAAACCAGTGAAAAACCTGAACATCAATTTGGCGGTTAACAACGCGTTTAATAAATTGTATTACCCTCATGCACAACGTGGCGAAACCTTACCAGGCGTAGGTCGCGACGTTCGCTTGGGCGTGAACTACACGTTCTAATCTAACTGGCATTCAGCCATTAGCTTGAACAACACATGCCGTCTGCAATTTCAATCTGCAGACGGCATTTTTATGGATACAAAATCCTTGACACGACAAACGAAAAATGAAAGTATCTACCCAAACCATATACAAGGAGCATGTCATGCAAGCAGCCATTTTCAAAAGCAATCAAAGCCAAGCCGTGCGCCTGCCTAAAGCCGTTGCCTTTCCTGATGATGTCAAAAAAGTGTCGGTTGTGGTCATCGGCAAATCGCGCCTACTCACGCCCAGCGAATGCCTGTGGGACGACTGGTTTGACGAACCCGCTTTGAGCGACTTCCCCGAACGCGAAGCCGTGTTCCAAGCCGAACGGGAGCAGTTTTAATGGCTTTGCGTTATATGCTCGACACCAATATTTGCATTTACACAATTAAAAACAAACCGCAAGCGGTGCGCGAATATTTTCAGCAACACGCGCAACATTTGTGCATCAGCAGCATCGTATTGAGTGAATTGTTGTATGGCGCGGAAAAATCCGACAATCCAAGCAAAACGCTGGCAGTTGTGGAAAGTTTTGCGGCGCGGCTGGAAGTGTTGAATTTTGACGAAAACGCAGCCAGTCATTCGGCACAAATTCGCGCGGAATTAGCCAAACAAGGCACGCCCATCGGACATTACGATGTTTTGATTGCGGGACACGCGCGCAGCTTGGGCTTGGTTTTGGTCAGCAACAACACCAAAGAATTTGAACGCGTTGATGGTTTGCGTTTGGAAAACTGGACAAACGCTTGATTGTCTTTTCAAAATCAAGAAACTTACAAAAGATGCCGCACTTGCCCTGCGCGCAGTCGCATGGGTTGCAGACGGCATTTCTTATCACGCTGACGATGAAACCGTTCGGTACAAAATCCACAAACAAAAAAAATCTCGCCGAAGCGAGATTTTTACATTTCAAACCAATTGAAATTAACGTTTTTTACCTGTAACAGTTGCCACTGCCAAGTTTGAATTACGTTTCAATGCAACGCTTTGCACGCCTTCTGGGTATTTCACGTCAGTCAAGTGCAAGATGTCGCCAGCAACCACGTTTTCGCAATCCAATTCCAAGAATGCTGGAATGTTTTTCGGGTCAACAATCACTTCTACGCCAGTTTGCAACAATGATACGCGACCTGATTGCAATTTCACAGCTTGTGATTTTTCTGCGTTCACAATGTGCAAAGGCACACGGATTTTCAATGGCTTGTTGGTGTCTACCACTTGGAAATCGATGTGGGTAACTTCTTGACGGAATGGGTGAACTTGGAAATCACGCACAATCACGTCTTGTGTTTTGCCATCTAAAGTCAATTTAATCAAAGCTGTGTGGAACGCTTCTTTATCCAAAGCATAGAACACGGTTTTGTGGTCTACTGCAACTGCAACGGCTTCTTGGTTGTCGCCGTATACAACAGCAGGGGTTTTACCTTCACGACGCAGGCGGCGGCTCGCACCAGTACCTTGAGCTTCGCGTACGGTAGCTTGTAATTCAAAAGTCATAATTTTCTCCAAAATGGATTAAGGTTGATAAAGAACACTGCTCTCTTACACCGCGACCAGCTTGGGAGAGCAGATAAAACCGTCTTGCCTAGCAGTTTCTCTTGGGCGCAGACGGCATGGGTTTAGGGCAAAAACACCCCATTTGTGGCTATCTCTTCATTGAAAAGATAAGACACAGATTCTTCATTGCTGATGCGGCGAACGGTTTCTGCCAACAAGCCTGCAATGCTCACTTGGCGAATGCGCGAACATTCTTGCGCGGCTTCGCTCAATGGAATGGTGTCGGTAATCACGACTTGGTCAAGCGCAGACGATGCGATGCGGTTCACGGCTTCGCCCGAGAATACGGCGTGTGTGGCATACGCCAAAACGCGTTCTGCACCGCGTTCTTTCAAAGCGGCTGCGGCTTTGCATAAAGTGTTGGCGGTATCAATCATGTCGTCCACGATTAAGCAGGTTCTGCCTTGAATGTCGCCGATGATGTTCATCACTTCCGCCACATTCGCTTTCGGGCGACGTTTGTCGATAATCGCCAAATCGGCGTTCAGCATTTTGGCAACGGCACGCGCACGCACCACGCCGCCAATATCAGGGCTGACTACAGTCAAGTTTTCAATGCGTTGCTGCAACACATCATTCACCAAAATCGGCGTGGCGTAAATATTGTCCACAGGAATATCAAAGAAACCCTGTATTTGGTCAGCGTGCAAGTCTACCGTCAAAACGCGGTCGATGCCTGCTGAATAAAGCATATTCGCCACTAATTTTGCCGAAATCGGCACACGCGCCGAACGCGGACGGCGGTCTTGACGAGCGTAACCAAAATACGGAATGGCTGCCGTGATGCGACCTGCCGATGCGCGTTTCAAAGCATCAGCCATGGTCAAAACTTCCATCAAATTGTCATTCGTTGGCGCACAAGTTGGCTGCAAAATAAACACATCACGACCGCGCACATTTTCCAATAATTCAATCGCGATTTCGCCATCAGAAAACTTTGCTACAGAAACCTTGCCCAAAGAAATATCCAAATGTTTGACCACATTTTCCGCTAACTTTGGATTCGCATTGCCTGTAAACACCATTAAGCTGTCGTATGCCATTTCATCACCTAAAATTGAGTAATTTGCCTGATTAGGAAACATCTTGCTTCCTCTCCGAACTGACCGAAAAGCCAAAACCGCAATTATACGCAATCTTGCGCTTGGCTTCAAAACTTAAACACCATTTTCATGCGCAAACGCAAAATCGTGTTGCAAAATCGTGTGCAGACGGCATCAAAACGCAAAAACACTCATTCAAACGCACTAAACGCGTGCAAGCAAAAACTTACACGCGTTTATTTGGCTGGGGATGTAGGATTCGAACCTACGCATGTCGGAATCAAAATCCGATGCCTTAACCAACTTGGCGAATCCCCAATAAAGGGTTTGGCTGGGGATGTAGGATTCGAACCTACGCATGTCGGAATCAAAATCCGATGCCTTAACCAACTTGGCGAATCCCCAACACTCAAAATCTGCTTGGCAAATTTTGGAAAGTCGGCATTATGATTTTTTCTGAATAAACTGTCAAGCCATTTTCATCCTGAATAACACAAAAAGCATTTATCAGATTGTTTTATTAGATGATTTGCCAATACATTTCACAACCATTGCCGCGCAAATATTCTCCCCACAATATTTATTTTCTACACACCATCTGCGCGAATTTGGTCTTATAATCGCCTTTTTTCAGTCATTCCACGAAAGGAAAGATAGCCATGTCGATGACCGTGCGCGAAGTGTGCAACATCAATTATTGGGGCATTCATTATTATGATGTGGATGCAGACGGCAATATCATTGTCCGCCCCAATCCGCAATTGCCTGAAAATACGATTACTTTGCAAAGTTTGACCGAAGCGGTACAACAAAAACATCAAGCACGTTTGCCGATTTTGTTTTGTTTCCCACAAATTTTGCAACACCGCTTGCGTTCGATTAATCAGGCATTCCAAGCAGCACGCGAGGATTTTGGCTATGAAGGCAATTATTGCTTGGTGTACCCGATTAAGGTGAACCAACACAAACGCGTCATCGAATCGCTGATTCACAGCCAACAGCCACACGGTTTGGAAGCGGGTTCAAAAGCGGAATTGATGGCGGTGTTGGCGCACGCAGGCACAACCCAAACTTTGATTGTGTGCAATGGTTACAAAGACCGCGAATACATTCGCTTTGCTTTGATGGGCGAAAAATTGGGTCATCAAGTGTATTTGGTGATTGAAAAACTGTCGGAAATTCAGATGGTTTTGGAAGAAGCGGCGAAGTTAAAAGTGAAACCGCGTTTGGGGGTGCGAGCGCGTTTGGCTTCGCAAGGTTCGGGCAAATGGCAAGCGTCTGGCGGCGAAAAGTCTAAATTTGGTTTGTCGGCATCGCAAGTTTTGCAATTGGTAGACTTATTAAAAGAAAACAATTGCTTAGACTGTTTGCAATTACTGCATTTTCACTTGGGTTCGCAACTGGGCAATATTCGCGATGTGGCAACGGGCGTGCATGAGTCAGCACGTTTTTATGTGGAATTGCATAAATTAGGTGTGAATATTCAATGCTTTGACGTGGGTGGCGGTTTGGGCGTGGACTACGAAGGCAACCGCACCCAATCGGATTGCTCGGTGAATTACAGTTTGAGCGAATACGCCAGCACCGTGGTTTGGGGCATCGGACAAGCCTGTCGCGAACACGGTTTGCCACATCCCACCATCATCACCGAAAGTGGACGCGGCATCACCGCCCATCATGCGGTTTTGGTGGCAAACGTCATCGGGGTGGAGCGCTACAAAGCCGAACAATTGCCCGCCCCCAGTGCAGACGACCCGCGCGTGTTGCACAGTATGTGGGAAACGTGGACAGATATTTTTGCTTCACGCGAAAAGCGTTCTTTGCGCAGCTGGATACACGAAAGCCAGTTTGACTTGGCAGACGTGCATAATCAATACAATGTCGGTTTACTGAGTTTGCAACAACGTGCGTGGGCGGAACAATTGTATTTAAACATTTGTCATGAAGTGGGCGAATTATTCAATGAAAAACACCGCTCACACCGCACCATCATCGACGAATTGCAAGAGCGTTTTGCCGATAAATTGTATGTTAATTTTTCGCTGTTTCAATCGCTGCCCGATGCGTGGGGCATAGACCAGCTGTTCCCCGTTTGCCCGATTACGCATTTAAATCAACCAATTGAACGCCGTGCCGTGTTGCTCGACATCACTTGTGATTCAGATGGCACAATCGACCACTACATCGACGGCGATGGCGTTGCCACCACCATGCCCATGCCCGATTACGCCGAAGACAATCCGCCATTATTGGGATTTTTTATGGTGGGTGCGTATCAAGAAATTTTGGGCAATATGCACAATTTGTTCGGCGACACCACCACCATTGATGTGTTGGTTAACGAAGCCAATCAGTTTGAATTGGTGGATTATGACGAAGGCAACACCGTTGCCGATATGTTGGAATACGTTTATCAAGACCCTAAAGAATTGATGAAACGTTATCGTGAACAAATTGAACATTCCGATTTACCCGCTTCCGAAGCGATGGCTTTTTTAACTGAATTGGAAATGGGTTTGAACGGTTACACTTATTTAGAAGACGAATAAAACAGGAGCAAAATCATGCAACACAATACTTTAGCAGGCAAAGAAGACATTTCTCTGGTATCGAATAATTTTGGTTTTTTGCGTTTGCCGCTGCAGTTTATGCCTTATGAGAGCGATGCTGAATGGGTGATTACAGGTGTGCCGTTTGATATGGCGGTGTCGGGTCGTTCGGGTTCGCGCTTTGGCCCAGAAGCGATTCGCCGTGCTTCAGTGAATTTGGCGTGGGAACATTGCCGTTTTCCGTGGGATTTTGATGTACGCGAACGCTTAAACATCGTCGATTGCGGCGATTTGGTTTATTCCTATGGCGACAACCGCGATTTTGTGGAAAAACTGGAACAGCACGCCAGCCAATTATTGCAAGCAGGCAAAAAATGCTTAACTTTTGGTGGCGACCACTTCATCACTTTGCCACTGTTACGCGCCCACGCCAAACATTTCGGCACAATGGCTTTGGTGCATTTTGATGCCCACACCGACACTTACGACAACGGCAGCGAATACGACCACGGCACGATGTTTTACACCGCTCCCAAAGAAGGTTTGATTGATGCCAGCCGCTCGGTGCAAATCGGCATTCGCACCGAATACAATAAAAACTTGCCGTTTAATGTATTGACCGCGCCGCAAGTCAATGACGACAGCGTGCAAGAAACCGTGAACAAAATCAAAGAGATTGTCGGTGATATGCCTGTGTATCTCACTTTTGACATCGACTGCCTAGACCCAGCATTTGCCCCAGGAACAGGCACACCTGTTTGTGGCGGTTTGAGCAGCGACAAAGCACTGAAAATCTTGCGTGGCTTGGTTGGTTTAAACATTGTCGGTATGGATGTGGTAGAAGTTGCCCCTGCTTACGACAACGCAGGCATCACCGCCTTGGCTGGTGCAACTTTGGCTTTGGAGATGTTGTATTTACAAGGTGCGAAAAAGAGTTAAACCGAATTGGATACACTGACTTCAGGCATTGAATTTGATGAACGATGCCGCCTGCAATTACCCAAATCGCAGACGGCATTGTTTTTATTTGTTCACCAAATCCATTGCAAATCATCTATTTCAACATTGCTCGCAAAGGATGTTCTCTCAAACCTTGCACCGCACGGCATTCGTAGCCTTGTTTGTGCAAAACGTTTTGAGCGTTTTCTGCTTCGCTTTGCGTGTCAAAAGTCAAAAATAAACACGAACCTGAACCCGTCATTAAGGGTTGTCCGAGTGCTTGCATTGCCTGATAAGCAGCAGCAACTGTGGGATATTCTTTCAACACCACTCCTTGCATATCATTTTGAAAAGGTTGCAAATCTTGATAGGTCGGCACAAGCGGTTTAGGGGTATTGCGTGGCAAATCAGGGTGATTGAAAATCACAGCAGTCGCAACGTGCTGTTCGGGTCGCAACACCACATACCATTTTGGCGGCACAGTAAACGCAGTCAATTTCTCACCTATGCCTTGGGCAAACGCACTTTGTCCAAACAGAAAAAACGGTACGTCTGCCCCGAGTTTCACGCCGATTTTTATCAACTCTGCCGTCTGCAGACGGCATCGCCACAGATGATTCAACACCAGCAACACGGTTGCCGCATCCGAACTGCCGCCGCCCAAACCGCCGCCCATCGGAATGTGTTTTTCCAGCGCGATGTTCGCCCCCAAAGGCGTTTGCGTGTGCCTTTTTAGGGCGAAAGCGGCACGGTATGCCAAATCCTGTTCAGGCAACACGCCTGCGGCTGGGGTGTGCAAAACGATTTTGCCGTCCGCACGCGGCGCGATTTTGACCCAGTCGCACCAGTCTATCAGCGTGAACACGCTGGCGAGTTCGTGGTAGCCATCGGCACGGCGGGCGGTGATGCGCAAATCCAAATTGAGTTTGGCGGGCGCAGGATAGCGAATAAATGAAATGGCTTCAGACATTTTGAAAAATCAATAAGTTAAGATTGAGTACGCGCTTCGCATTGCGTGGCTTTAGCTTCATTTTCGCCACTCGCTTGCCAGTCGCTAAACACCAAACGCACGCTCAAACGGCTGTTTGCCAACTCCAAACTACGTACGCGATTTTCGCTGTTGATTTCGCGTTTCACCGTCCATTCGCCTTGTTGCAAACTGCCGTCTGCAGCGATTTGGTGTGGCAAATCGTTCACCCAAAAACCTTGCGACCACGCGCCCAAATGCTGAATCGGCAAAGAAAAACCCAGCAAACGTTGGCTCAATTCATCGGCATTACGCGCCTGAATCACTTCGCCATCGCTATTCACCGCCAACGCGCCCTGCTCATCTTGGCAAAGTTGTCCCAAAGTTGTGCCAAGTGGCGTGTTGATGTCTATCGTTTGCACTTTGTCGCTTTTGCTCCAGTCAAAATTTGCGTACGAACCTTTGCCGTCTGCATTCACCGCCAAACGTCCATCGCTGACAAAATCGCGAACCTCTTGTTCAGCCTGCCACGCACTCGCTGGCGTGTTGCTTGCCAAATTCGCACAAGCAGTCAATGCCACGCTGCTGGTAAACAATAAAATGGTTTTGTAAAACATGGTTTTATCTCGCTAACGCTCACTCAATATGCCGCCTGCAACTGAAAAGACACTCTGTTCCAACAGTTCAGCTCAATCAACTTCTTTCAGTCGCAAACCCGTGCAACTGCACGCAGTCGCAGACGGCATCGGTTAAATTACTTAAACTGCACGCCAAAACGTTTCAGCGTGTCGCGCAAAATCTCGTGTTTTTTGTCTGTTTGCCAACCTTGTCGCCACACGCGTTTTGCCTGTTCTTTATCGCCCGTTTGCCACAATACTTCGCCCAAATGCGCCGCCACTTCGGCATCGGGTTCGCGTTCAAAAGCGTATTGCAAATGCGGCAAAGCCTGTTCAGGTTCGCCACGCAAATAGTGCGCCCAGCCGATGCTGTCGCGTATCATCGCCGATTCAGGCTCAAGCTGATGAGCTTGTTGCAATAAGGCAAAAGCCTGTTTCACATCGGGATTTTTCTGGGTGAGCAAAGTGTAACCCAAAGCATTTAACACTTTGGCATCGTTGGGCTGGGTTTGCAAATAACGCTGAAAATCCGCCACCGCCAAATCGCTGCGCTTCAATCGGTCGGCATAAAAAATGCCACGCTGATACAAAACTTCGTTCAACACTTCTGCAGGCGTGTTCGCTTGCTGCAAGCGTTTCACAATCTCATCAAAACGCTGGGCAACGATTTTGGTGTCGGCTTGATTTGCCAAAATGTGCAAACGCAAGCGGAAGAAAATTTCCAAACTAAACAAAACACTATCGGCTTTGCGCACTTTATTCGCGCGTTCAATCGCCTGCTCGGCAGCAACCCAACGTTTTTCTTCCACCGCCAACATCGCTTGCAACATTGCTTTTTCAAACGCGACATTCGCACCGTTTAAGCGTTCCGTCCAAATTTTGCTTTGAGCCAGATTTTTTTGCTGCAAAAAGTTCATCGCCAACACCGAAGCGGCGATGTTTTTTTGACGCGCATGACCCAAATCGTAAACTTTTTGCAAATGTGTTAAAGACAATTCGGGATTGCGTTTTTCTTCTAAAGTGGCGAGTTGCAAATACAAATCCGCATCGGCTTGCTGCTCGATTGCCGTCTGCAACAATTGACGCGCTTCGCTGATTTCGTTGGCACGCATCAAGGTTTCGGCTTGCATTGCAGTCCACACCGACGACGCAGCCGACATGTCCATGCCCTGCATTGCCTTACGCACAACGTCGGTTTGCGTTTGCGCCAGTTGCACCAAAATTTCGCGCACACCAAGCGACAAACGGTTATCCAGTTTCAACAGATTTTGCAAGGCGTTTTCGGTGTTTTTTTCGTCTTGATTCACTGCGGCAAACACCGCCAACGCCGTCCACGTTTCGGGCAAAACCGTGGCTTGTTCGGTTTGAGTTTGCACCGCCTTAAACATGGTTTTTGCCAGCTGCGAATTGTCTAAAGCCATGTCTGCCAACAATATAAACAGCTGCGCGCGCTGTTCTTCGCTAGAATGCGCCACCAAATCCACCATGCCGTCTGCAGCTTGCGCGTATTGCTGATGCGCCAAATTTTGCACAAACGCCACGCGTTTAGACATCGGGCTGCTGCCCGTTGCGTCCAACTTTTGCCACGCTTGGTAAATCTTGCTCGCTTCGTCTTGCGCCCCCAAATTCAGCGCCATTTCCATCGCGCGTTCCGCCACGCCTGCATCTTGCGTGCGCTCCAACAGCAAACGATACGCCGCCAAAGCCGTTCCCGCATCTCCTTTCGCCCAAGCCAACTCCGCCGCCAACAAGCCAAAAGTGTCGTTCGCGCGCACTTGCGCTTCGCGCTGACGTTGCAGCCGATTATTGCTTTCTCGTATAAATTCATCGTCTTGCGCCCAAGCTGGCAGGCTACTCGCCATGCACAAAGCCATCAGCGCAAGTTGTAAACGTTTACGCAAAAACATGGTTTTTCGTTTCCCATTTAGCCAAAATGCTGTTACTTTATCACAAGCCACCGCCAAACGCCTGCTTGTTTTGCCCGTTCAACAAAGGTTTACATCATGCCAACACACATTCAAACCTTTTTACAGCAATTAGCCCAAATCCACTTGCCCTTGCTCGATTCGCGCCACAATGCGCTGCACGCCAGCCACACGCAATGGAAAGCGGCGGCGGTGTTGCTGGCGGTTGTGCCGAAAAATGGCGAATGGCATATTGTCTTAACCGAACGCGCCAGCCATTTGCGCCAACACGCAGGGCAAATCGCTTTGGCGGGCGGCAAACGTGATGAAAACGATGAAAGTTTAACTACAACCGCTTTGCGTGAAGCACAAGAAGAAATCGGCGTGCCGTCTGCAACTTGGCAAACTTTCCCAGCGATGCAAAAAGTCTATTCTCCAGCAGGTTTTGCCATCACGCCGATTCCTGCTTTGAGTGCAAACGAATTAACATTCCATGCCAACGAAAACGAAGTGAAAAACATTTTCCTACTGCCTGTGCGGCTTGCCAGCGATAAAATGGCGTATCATCAACGCGTTTCGCAATATCAAGGCAAAACCTTTTCCCTGCCTGCACTGCATTTTCAAGGCTACGAAATTTGGGGCGTAACCGCTTGTATTTTGTACCATTTGGCTGAACTCAATCGCGATTACTCCTATTTCAAACCATTTGCCCCAAACCAAACTGCAGACGGCAGATTTTAAGCAACTTTAAACAAACCAAACGAGAACGCATCATGCCTGAATTACCAGAAGTTGAAACCACGCTGCGTGGCATTGAACCGCACATCACCCACAAAACCGTGAAACAAGTGATTGTTCGACAAGGAAAATTGCGCTGGCAAGTGCCAGCCGATTTGTCGGAAATTTTAGCGAACGAGCGCGTTGAATCCTGCACGCGGCGTGCCAAATATCTTTTGATTCATTTCAAAACTGGCGTGTTGTTAATTCATTTGGGAATGTCGGGCAGTTTGCGTATTTTCACCGAAATCGTCCCCGAAGCAGGCAAACACGACCACATTGACTTTGTTTTTGACGACGACACGGTGTTGCGTTACCACGACCCACGCCGTTTTGGGGCGGTTTTGTGGCACGCAGGTGCTGCCGAATTTCACCCTTTATTACAAGAACTTGCCGCCGAACCTTTGAGCGATGAATTTCATGCCGATGCCCTGTTTGCCACTTTGCAAAAACGCCAAACGCCCATCAAAACCGCGATTATGGACAACAAAATCGTGGTCGGCGTGGGCAATATTTACGCGAATGAAAGTCTGTTTTTGGCAGGTATTTTGCCTACGCGTCCAGCCAACAAAGTGAGCAAACAGGAATGTCGCGAGTTGGTCAAACAAATCAAAATCGTGTTGCAAAAAGCGATTGCCAAAGGCGGCAGCACCTTGCGTGATTTTGTGAACAGCGACGGCAAAAGCGGCTATTTTCAGCAGGAATACACAGTTTACGGGCGACACGATGAACCTTGCACCTTCTGCGGCACGTCAATTGCCAAGCAAGTGATTGCCCAACGCGCTTCGTTTTATTGCCCCAAATGCCAAAAATAAAGCGATGCCGTCTGCAGACGGCATCAGCGGCAAAAAGCAAAGCTGTTCAGGCAAGCGTCGCTGGATTTATGCCGAAACTTTGCGTAAAAGCAGGCAAAGTCGCTAGCCAAAACGCAGTTGTGCGGTTTAAAGTAGCCGCCGTTTTGCTCCATTTCTAAAGAAACTTGATGATGCACACTCGTCCAACTTCTCTTTTCACGCGTGCCAAACGTTTTATCGCTTTGATTTTTTGGCTGATTCAAACCACTTGGCTGCTGGCGCGTTTGCGCCCCGAACACAGCGCAGCCGCGCAAGAAGCGATTAAAAAAGTGAGCTGGCGGCTGTTGCGCGTGTTGAATGTGCGTTTAAACGTTCAAGGCGACATCGCCACGCAAACCGTTTTGGTCACAGGCAACCACATTTCTTGGCTGGACATTTTCGCGCTCAATGCCGTGTTGCCCAGCAGTTTCATCGCCAAACAAGAAATTCGCCGCTGGCCGCTGATTGGCAAACTGGCGGCAAACATCGGCACGACGTTCATCGACCGAACCTCACGCAAAGACACCAACAGCATCGTGCTGGCAGTGAACCAAAGTTTGGCAAACGGACAAAGCGTGTGCTTTTTTCCCGAAGCGCAAACATCAGACGGCATGAGCGTATTGCCGTTTAAAGCCGCGCTGTTTCAATCGGCAATCGACACCGACACGCCAATTGCCGCTTTCGCCTTGCGTTACTACGATGCAGACGGCAAGCGCAGCAGCCAGCCGTCTTATGTCGGCGACACCAGCTTATTTGAGTCGCTTTGGCAAATTTTGGCTATGCAAAGCATTGAAATTCGTGTAGATTTTCTCAACTTGCAGACGGCATTGGGCGACCGCTTTGAAACAGCAAACCAAATTCAGCAACAAATCGCCTTGATTGTTGCCAGCGACAGCTCTGTTTTAGCCAGCAATCCAAACGCTTAAAGCAAAACAAGAAAAATATTTCAAATCAAAAATATAGCTTTTCACAATACAACGCATTTGCACAATAAATCATCGTATTTTGTGTTTCCCTGCTAGAATGCGCTGTTAAATTTTTGCGTCATTCTTTTTTCTATAAACCTATCTTTTTTGGAGATAACATGAGCGTTAATATCAAAACTGAAGCTGAAGTAGTAGGTTCACGCGTACCTGCAGTTGTATTCCACACTCGCCAAGGCGATGCTTGGGTTGATGTATCAACTGACGATTTGTTCAAAGGCAAAACTGTAGCCGTATTCTCTTTGCCAGGCGCGTTCACCCCAACTTGCTCTTCTACTCACTTGCCACGTTACAACGAATTGGCAAAAGAATTTTACGCACGCGGCGTAGACAGCATTTTGTGCGTTTCTGTAAACGACACTTTCGTGATGAACGCTTGGTTGGCTGACCAAGAAGCGGAAAACATCGTGGTTGTACCTGATGGTAACGGCGATTTCACTCGCGGCATGGGCATGTTGGTAAGCAAAGAAGGTTTGGGCTTCGGCGACCGCTCTTGGCGTTACTCTATGTTGGTTGAAGATGGCGTGGTAAAAAAAGCGTTCATCGAGCCAGTTAAAGACGGCGACCCATTTGAAGTTTCTGACGCGGACACCATGTTGAAAGCAATTGACCCAGAATGGAAAGCTCAAGAATCTGTTGCCATCATCACCAAACCTGGTTGCTCTTTCTGCGCGAAAGCTAAAGCTTTGTTGGCTGAAAAAGGCTTGGCATACGAAGAAATCGTGTTGGGTCGCGACGCTTCTACGACTTCTGTTCGCGCCATCACTGGCAAAACTTCTGCGCCTCAAGTGTTCATCGGTGGCAAATACATCGGTGGCAGCGAAGAGTTGGAAGCATACTTTGCTTAATGTTTGACTATTTGGCAGCTTGATTGAGTTGCCAAATCCAACAAACAAACTGCAGACGGCATCGTCTGCCCTGAATAATCCTAGAGTTATTCAGGTAAGGTTCAACGCCTTACCTGAATAACTCTTTTTACAAGCTGGTTTGGCTATTTGATTTGGCTATGAAAGCAATTGCGAAAACGATTGCCAAACATCAGCACAAAAACACACTGATTTCGCTTCACACTTTATCTCATAAAACACACTCTGCCGTCTGCAGTTTGCCTAGCGAACACGACGGCAACAGAAAGGAAAATCATGAAACAATTACAAGCTGATGTGGTGGTGATTGGTGGTGGCACAGCAGGCATGGGCGCGTTTCGCAATGCCCGTTTGCACACCGAAAACGTTTACCTAATTGAAAGCCATGTGTTTGGCACAACTTGCGCTCGCGTCGGTTGTATGCCATCTAAATTATTGATTGCCGCTGCCGAAGCGCGTCATCACGCATTACACACCGACCCATTTGGTGTGCATTTGGACAAATCATCGATTGAAGTGAACGGCGAAGAAGTAATGAACCGCGTCAAATCAGAACGCGACCGCTTTGTCGGTTTCGTGGTGAGCGATGTGGAAGAATGGCCAGCTGAACGCCGCATCATGGGCGCAGCCAAATTCATCAATGAAAACACGGTGCAAATCGACGACCACACCCAAATCACTGCATCTCGTTTCGTGATTGCCACGGGTTCGCGTCCGATTGTGTTGCCACAATGGCAAGCATTGGGCGACAAACTCATCATCAATGACGACGTGTTCTCTTGGGACACACTGCCTGAAAGCGTTGCCGTGTTCGGCCCTGGGGTGATTGGTTTGGAATTGGGTCAAGCATTAAGCCGTTTGGGCGTGAAAGTAGAAATCTTCGGTTTGGGCGGCATGCTCGGCGGCATTTCTGACCCTGTGGTTTTGGCAGAAGCAAAAGCCGTGTTCGGCGAAGAATTGACTTTGCACTTGGACGCACAAACCGAAACCAGCTTAACTGCAGACGGCAAAGTGGAAGTGAAATGGACACAAGATGGTGAATCTGGCGTGTTTGTTGCCGATTACTTGCTGGCGGCGGTGGGTCGTCGTCCAAATGTGGACAACATCGGTTTGGAAAACTTGAACATCGAGTTGGACAACCGCGGCGTGCCTGTTGCCGACCCACACACCATGCAAACCAGCATTGCGCACATTTTCATCGCAGGCGATGCGTCTAACCAGCTGCCTTTGTTACACGAAGCCAGCGACCAAGGCAAAATCGCAGGCGAAAACGCAGGTAAATATCCGAACATCAGCAAAGGTTTGCGCCGCAGCGCCATCGGCGTGGTGTTCACCAGCCCACAAATCGCCAGCATCGGTTCGCGTTACGCTGCCTTGCAAGCACAATACGGCGACGGCTTTGAACAAGACGTTGCCATCGGTCAAGTGTCGTTTAAAAACCAAGGTCGCAGCCGCGTGATGTTGGTGAACAAAGGTCATTTGCGCGTGTACGCAGAACGCAAAACAGGCTTGTTCTTGGGTGCAGAGTTGGTTGGCCCAGCCGCCGAACACATCGCCCACCTGCTCGCTTGGGCGCATCAAAGCAAAATGACTGTGCCACAAATGCTCGATATGCCGTTCTATCACCCCGTGATTGAAGAAGGCTTGCGCACCGCCTTGCGCGACGTGGCAGCACAATTAAACGCTTAATCGCACAACAAGCGATTCAACGCTTTTCACAAACAAGATGCCGTCTGCAGGTTTACCATAAAACCGCAGACGGCATTTTTATGTATCAAAATCAGCAACCTTACACAAACTCCGCATTGACCGTGCCCAATCCCGTAATATGCGCTTGATAGGTCTTACCTGCCACAACATTAACCATCGGTCCCAAAGCACCCGTCAAAATCAAATCGCCCGCTTGTAGTGGCGTACCCTGTTTTGCCATGGTATTTGCCAACCACGTCGCTGCCCATAATGGGTTTCCTAAACAAGCTTTGCCATTGCCTTCTGAAACAATATTTTCTCCATCGCTCATTTGCATAGATAATTGAATTAAATCCAAATCTTTTAAAGACACCGCCTGCTGCCCTAAAAACACAGCTGCTGATGAGGCATTATCAGCAATAGTGTCGCCGATGCGAATGTCCCAATTTTGGATGCGACTATCCACCACTTCAATCGCAGGTAAGGCGTAATCAACGGCAGCAAGCATATCCAACAGTTGATTGTCGCTGCGTGGCAAATCACGTTTCAATACCAACGCAACTTCAGCTTCCACTTTCGGTTGCAATAGCATTGCCGTCTGCAATGCTTGCCCTTGCATCAACACTTTATCCGCAAAAATACTGCCAAAATCAGGCTCGTTCACACCTAATTGTTGTTGCACTGCAAGTGAAGTCAAACCGATTTTCTTGCCCACACAGCGTCTGCCCGATTGAATCGCTCGCTCAACGTTGATTTGTTGAATGCGATACGCATCTGCCACACTCAAACCTTCACCAAACAAGTTTCGTATGGGCGCACAAGGTTGACGGTTTTGTTCGGCGATAAACAGCTGTTCGGCGGCTTGTTGGATAAGATTGTCTTTCATAATGGATTCCTTTTTCTTAACTCTGCAAAATGCTGCTTGCTCAAATCCGCAAAACATTTTACTTGTGATGATGGTCGCGTTTTGTGATTAAGATATAAAGCGATTTTGGGCAATGCCTTATCTGTTTGTCGTATAACCACACGCTCATTAACCAAATTCTTCACATATTCAGGAACAATGGATACGCCCAATCCCATACCAACAGAACTGATATTGAATAAGATGTTTCTTGAATAATGAATATGCTGCGGCACAATTTTATGTTTCGCTAGAAAATGACTGCTCAAACGATTCAGTTCAAACGAGGCTTCTGGGTCGCTCAATACAAAATCACAACCATTCAGTTTACTCACTGGAACAGTTTCATACGCTGCCAAAGGATGTGTCGCAGGTAAAAGCAAATGTAAATCTTCTTCAAACAAAAGATGAGATTCAATTTCTTCATCTGCAATGCAATGGCGAGACAAAGCGATATCCAAGCTATCAGCGTGTAATTGCCCTAATTGCTCCTTACACGTCAGCGTATGAAACTCTATTTGCATATTTGGTTGCTGTTGCTTCAATAAAGGCAAAACCTCGGGAAATACGCTGATTTCTGCCACAGGCACAAAACCGATTTTGAGTTTGGCGGTTTTGCGGTTGGCAACTTGGCGAGCGGCATTGATTGCTTTTTGTGCTTGTCCCAACGTTTTGCGTGCTTCTTGTAAAAACACTTCGCCTTCTTCGGTCAAACACAAAGCCTTACCGTGTCGTTGCAATAAAGGCACGCCCACCTCTTCTTCCAACTGTTTAATTTGCTGACTTAAAGAAGGTTGGGCAATATACAAACGCTGTGCCGCTCGCGTAAAACTCGCTTCATTGGCAACTGCCACAAAATAGCGTAAATGGCGTAGTTCCATCGGTTTCTCCTTTTATGTTGCTTTATTTGATTTTTTGATTACAACATTTTTAGCAACAATATTCAAATGACTTATTCTCTCCTTGCGCCAGTATGTTGCTGCCAAAAAGCCGCCACCACTTGATTGAATTCATCGGCTCGCTCCACTTGCGACCAATGTCCGCATTGGCTGAACAAATGGGCATCGGCGTGTGGCAACACCTGCAATAAATCCCATGTTCGGCTCACGGGAATCACGGTGTCTTGCATGCCGTGTATCAACAACATGGGGCAAGTGAGTTGTTTTAAGCGTTCAAAATCCAAAGGAAACTGTTCGCGGTCGCGCTCACGCGCTGCCACCACCTCTTGCAAACGCGCATGGGCGCTGTCATTGAGTGCGGCGGCAAAACGCACTTCAACCAATTCATCGCTAATCAAATCATGGTCAACGACAAATTGTTGCAAGGTTTGACGGATGCCGTCTGCAGTCAAGACAGGCTTGGCATGAGCTGCCAAAGCTGCAGTTTGTTTCGCGCCGCCCGTTCCCATCGACACGATGCCCAAAACGCGTTCGGGATAATCGATTGCCAACTGCAAAGCGACCCAACCACCTAAAGAATTGCCCACCAACCATGTTTGTTCAATTCCCAGCGCGTCCAACACCCGAATGGCGTGTGCCACCCAAGCACGAATGCCGTATTCCGTGCCGTCTGCGACTTGAGTTTGTCCATAACCAATGGAATCGATGGCGATGCAGCGTGCGTGTTGCGATAAGGCAGGCAAATTCAGCCACCAGTTCGCCGCCGCCGAAACGCCCGTTCCCGAGCCGTGCAAAAACAACACAGCTTCGCCACTGCCCATTTCGTGATAATGGGTCAACTCATGCTCGGCGGTGGCTAACCATTTGTCTGCCAAACCAAAAAATGAAGGCGTTTGATAAGTTGGAACAGTATTGCTCATTGTGTTCTCCAAAATAGTGATTGATTTCATGTTTTATTCAATTGATGCACTGCAGACGGCATCACGCTCTAGCTTGTCGCGCCAAACGCAATGCCACTTCTTCAATCAAGTCTTCTTGTCCACCCACGCTTTTTTGTTGCCCCATTTCCCACAAAATATCGCGTGCCGACACGCCATAACGCGCCGCCGCTCTTTGGGCAAACAATAAAAACGACGAATACACACCCGCATAGCCCAACATCAAAGCATCGCGGTCGGTGCGAATCAATTTGTCCATCATCGGCACAACCAAATCTTCCGCCACATCCATCGCAGCATACAAATCCACGCCCGTTTCCACGCCCATGCGATTTAACACTGCCAAAAACACTTCCAATGGCGTGTTGCCCGCCCCAGCACCCAAACCAGCCGCCGCCACATCAATGCGCACTGCACCAGCTTCAATCGCGCTCAATGAGTTGGCAATCGCCATGCCCATATTGTGATGCCCATGAAAACCGATTTCGGTTTCGGGATGTAAAGCATCACGTAAAGCCCGAATTTTTTCGCTCACTTCGTCAGGCAACATAAAACCTGCCGAATCGGTGCAATACACGCATTGTGCGCCGTAACTTTGCATCAGCTTGGCTTGTTCCACCAATTTTTCGGTGCTTGCCATGTGTGCCATCATCAAAAAGCCCACACGCTCTAAACCGTGTTCCGCCGCCCAAGTGAGGTGTTGTTGTGCCACATCGGCTTCGGTGCAATGGGTCGCCACCCGCACCATGTGTATGCCGCAATCCACCGCCGCTTTCAAATCGGCAATCGTGCCGATACCAGGGAGCAATAAAGCAGAAATTTTGGCTCGTTTCATTTTGGGTACAACGGCTTGTAAATATTCCACATCGCTGTGGGCAGCAAAGCCATAATTAAACGAACTGCCACCCAGTCCATCGCCATGCGTGACTTCTATCCACGGCATGCCTGCTTCATCTAAAGCACAAGCAATGTCCACCATTTGTTGCACAGAAATCTGATGACGTTTGGCGTGCATGCCATCACGCAAACTCATTTCATGCAAAATCACTTGCTTACCTGCTAGGTTCATGATGTTCTCCTATCTTGTCATCAACTGCAGACGGCACGCCGCCACTTCCTGTGCCAACATTTCTGCCGTCTGCAGTGCAGCGGCGGTCATGATGTCGAGATTGCCTGCGTATTTCGGCAAAAAGTCGCCCAAACCCGCCACTTCCAAATAAATGGACACACGTTGATTGTCCACCACCACTTCTTTGAGCTGATAACCTGCCACATATTGCTGCACCGCTTCTACCATGGCTTCAATCGATGCCAACAATGCCTCTTTTTGTGCGGGTTCACGCAACACACAATGCACGGTATCGCGCATCATCAAAGGCGGTTCGGCTGGGTTGATGACGATAATCGCCTTGCCCTTTTTCGCACCCCCCACGCTTTCAATCGCACGTGCAGTGGTGTGGGTAAATTCATCGATGTTCTGGCGCGTCCCCGCCCCAACCGAACGCGATGACACGGTTGCCACAATCTCGGCATATTCAACCTCTTGCACCCGCGACACCGCCGCCACCATCGGAATCGTTGCTTGTCCGCCACACGTAACCATGTTCACATTCATCGCATCTTTGTGTTGCATTAAGTTCACGGGTGGCACACAAAACGGCCCAATCGCCGCAGGCGTTAAATCCACCACCATCACGCCCAACTCATTTAACTTTCTGCTGTTTTCGGCATGAGCATAGGCAGAAGTGGCATCAAAAGCGATGCGAATATCGTCTGCCACAATGTGCGGCAAAACCGCATCGATGCCGTCTGCAGTGGTTTTCACGCCCCATTGTCGTGCCCGCTCCAAGCCTGCAGAATTAGGGTCAACGCCCACCATCCACACTGCCTCTATCCAAGGCGAGCGCAGGATTTTCATCAATAAATCTGTGCCGATATTGCCTGGCCCAATAATCAGGGCTTTGAGTTTGGGATTCATGCTTCACCTCCTTGTTCTTTCAATCGATTCAATTGTTTCACCAACAACAACGCTGCCAATGCCGCCAGCGCAATCACAGGCACACTCGCTCCAATCACCGCCGAAGAATCAGAACTCACCGCCAAAATCATGCCTGCCAACAATGGGCCTGCGAACGAACCGATTCTGCCAGCCGCCACCGCCACGCCCACACCCGTGCCACGCATTTGACTGGGGTAAACCAAAGCCGCCAAAGCGTATAAAGCCGATTGTCCGCCTGTTAAAAACACGCCACACCATGCGGCTGCCAATGCCAAAAATGCAAAGGAAGAAGACAAAGCCAGTGCCGTTAAACCCGACAAAATGCCGCCATAAATCGCACACACCACCCATTTCAAATTGGCTTTATCCAATAAACGCCCCAAAATCAGCGTGCCGATTGCCGCCCCAATTTGGTATGCCAACTGGATGTACATCACTTCTTGGTTTTGCAAACCGTTTTCGCGCATCAAAAAAGGCAACCAGTTCAAAATGAAATACAAAACCACCAAGGTGCAGAAAAAGCTAATCCACACTTGCCACGTTGCCGCCGCGCGTTTGCCTGCGAACAACACTTCTCGGAATTTGGGTTTGCTGGTTTGACCATGTGTTTGTTGTGCTTGCCAAAATTGTTGGCTGTCGCGCAAAAACAACATCAACACAGGCAAAATCACAATCGGTGCGATGCCGCCCAAATAAAAAATCTGCTTCCATTGTTCCGCCCCATTGTCAAACGCACTCGCCATCAGGGCGGTTACTGCCGCACCAATCGGAATGCCCGAATACATCACGCTTACCGCCATGCCATTGTATTTGGCTGGCACGGCTTCCGATGCGATGGTAATCATCAAAGGCAAAGCCGCACCCATGCCCAAGCCCGTCAAAAAGCGTACCACCACAAAACTGGTGAAATCGGTGCAAAACGCGGTCAGCAAAGACATCACGCCAAACAAAAACACATTGATTAACAAAACCTTTTTTCTGCCGAAACGGTCTGCTGCCCGTCCGCCCAACACCGCCCCTGGAAACATGCCCAAAGTGGCGGCGCTGAATACCCAAGCCAACTCGCCTTTAGTGAGACCAAATTCTTGGCGTACAAAAGGTGCGGCAACACCCATAGACTGAATGTCAAAACCTTCCAGCAATGCCACCGC
>JAUNMN010000014.1:0-14513 GCA_030531795.1 Neisseria sp. | reverse complement strand
AAGGTGCGGCAACACCCATAGACTGAATGTCAAAACCTTCCAGCAATGCCACCGCAAAACAGAGTAATAAAGTCAGTGTCATGCTGGGTTTAGAATAGGTTTGCATGGTAGAAATGCCCATGATGTTCTCCTTATTTCATTGTTGTTGATGGTTAAACTGCAGACGGCACAGCTGTGTTTTCAATGCTTTGTGCCGTGATGATGCCAAAACCTGCTAACCACTCATCGATTGCGTGGTAATACTCGGTTTGGGCTTGGTATGCACCCCATGCTTGCAAGGCGGAAAATGCCGCTGCCCAACAACGGATTTCATGCCCTCCTTTGCCGCCTTGCTGGCTGATTTCGGCATCGCTCATTTGCTGCAAACGTGCCACATCGCCTGTTTGCAAGCTGTGCAGCAAACCTTTATCCCATTCGGGATTGAGTGCCAATGTGCCGCCTGCACTGTTCTTGTCTTGCTGCGCCAAAGCCTGCCCCACCGCCAACACTTTCGCTTGGCGTGCCGCTCGTGCTTCTGGGCTGGGATTGCGTCCCGCAATCAAAAATTCAGCAACTTCAGCACTGGCGGTTTCGATTTGTGGTGTGGGTGGGTCGTGCGACAAACCACCTGAACCGAGCAACAACACGCGTTTGTCGGCGGCGTATTCACGCAAATATTCGCCAATCAATCGCCCAATGCGGCAGGCGTATGCCATCGGTGCGAGTGGCGGGGCGGCGGCATTGAGAAAAATCGGCACAATCGGCAAGGTTTGCAAACCGCCCGTGAGCAAGAGCAAAGGTTGGGTAATGCCGTGGTCGGCAATCATGCGATGCGAAATCGCGATGCCTGTGCCGTCTGCAGTTAAATGTTGTGCCAAACGTTTTGCCCACGCGACATCGGTCGCTATTTCGCCAGGCCCCATGTCCCAATCTCCAGCGGCGTGGGCATGAATGCCGATGCAGGCTTGCGGCATCAGGTCGTAGAAAAAGCCGTTGAAATGGTCGGGGCCGAATACAATCGTGATGTCGGGTTGGTAAGCCAGAATCTCTTGCTGCAAACGCGCCAACACGCCACGCACTTGGCTTTCAACCGCTTGTGGCGGTGAGCAAAAATCCATCAAAGGCGTGTGCGACACACAAATCAGTTTCACGCTCATGCTTGCTCCTTTCCTTGTCCCAAACAGGCAAACAAAGCCTCTGAACAGGCATTCAATTCCTGTGCATGCCCAGCGGCGGCAACAAAACGGTCAGGACGCACAAACAAAGCCGCCACATCTTTATCGCCTGCTAAAAAGCGACGCAACACGCCTTCTTCATCGCCAATGCACACGTATTCATCTGCTGTCGCACCATCTTGTGCCAGCGACAAAGCCTGCAATCGATTGCTTGGCACAACTTGCACAAAACACGCACCCAATGCCCGCCATCGAGCAAGGTTTGCAGGCGATAACTTGCTTCTTGGGTCAATCTCCCAACACACAATCGCCAAACGTTTGCCCAACACATCATCCAGCAAAACACGTTTGCCGCCTGCAGTTCGGATGGGGGGTTGCGGCAAGATTTGTCCCACCAAAGAATGCTTCATCGCTTGTTTATTCGTGCTTTTGTGCCACACCACACCTTCACGATAACGCGGCATCGGTTTGAAACGCATTTCCAAAAAATAGCGTTTCAACGGCGGCACATAATCCAGTAACCACGCCAAGGCATCGCGTAATTTGCCCTGCCATGGTTGAGCTGGTGCTAGCACCTTGCCCGCCAAAACCGATAAATCAATCATCGCTTTAGCGTGTGGCTGCCGCTCGGTTTGGTAGCTGTCCAGCAGTTTTTCGCTGGCTTTGCCACGCAGCACCCAAGCCAGTTTCCAACCCAAATTAAAGGCATCACGCATGCCGCTGTTGTAGCCCTGACCTTGCCACACGGGCATGATGTGGGCGGCATCGCCTGCCAACAGCACCCGTCCGCGTCTGAATTCACGGGCAATGCGCGCGTTGTGGGTGTAAACACGGCGGCGAATGATGTTGGCTTGGTTTGGTTCGGGCAAAACTTTCGCCAACAAACCATGCACCGCTTCATCGCGATTCAAATCTTCTTCACGTTCGCCCTGCATCACCATAAACTCAAAACGGCGAATGCCGTGTGGCAAGGCAGCCGAAACATAGGGACGCACGGGGTCGCAACACAAATACACATGCGGCGTTGCCAAAGGGTCGTCTGCCACATCCACCACCATCCACTGATTCGGTGCGGTTTCTCCAACAAATTCAATGCCCAAACTGCGTCGCACCCAGCTGCTGCCACCATCACACGCCACCAAATACTGCGCCTGAATCTGTTTTTCGCCGTCGCCCGTGTTCACCGTCAAACGGATGCCGTCTGCACTCTCCTCAAACGCCGTTAAAGCATGAGAAAACGCCACATCCACATGGTCAAAACGCTCCAAACCTTGCAACAAAACCTTGTCCACCATGGGCTGAATAAAGGCATTGCGTCGCGACCAGCCAAATTCACGGGTTTTGGGTTGAATGTCGGCAAAGCAACGCCCAGTCGGCGTTAAAAAACGCATCGCATGGTCGGGCGTGATGTGGGGCAAGACCTTGTCTATCAAACCCAAAGCCTGCAAAGTACGCAAAGCCTCATCGTCTATCCCAATCGCACGCGGAAAATCAATTAACTGTGGCAATTGCTCCAACACCAACACCCGAATGCCCTGCAAACCCAAATCGTTTGCCAAACACAAACCCACAGGCCCAGCACCACAAATCACCGCCTCATAATCTTTTTGTATCTCGCTCATGGTTTCCACCTCATTTAATCTCATTAAGACTTAACCATATTTAAAACCAGCTCTTTTTTCTTCGACAAATTCTCTACCTACAAAAAAAGTGTGCCATATCAGCACACCTTTCAGAATTTAAAATAAATAAATTAAAATCAATTACTTACAAAATTAAAATTAACACATTCATAAATAATTTACTCTTTTAATATAGATAAAACCTATTACAGAAATAGTCATCACAACAATAACATTCTCCCACTCATCACGTAATTTCATTCCCCTAGCTCACATCAAGCGTATAATATCCGCATCGCATCACACAATATTCAAGGCGCATCATGAATTCTTATCTCGTTTTACTCATTTTGCATTTGCTTGCCGCATTCATGTTTATCGGCACCGTGTTTTTTGAAGTTTTGATTTTAGAAGGCATACGCCAACACATTTCGCCGCGCCTGATGAACGGCATTGAACGCGCACTGGGCAACCGCATCGTCAAAATCATTCCCTTCACTTTGCTCACGCTTTATGGCGCGGGCATCGGCATGGTCGCGCTGCGTTACACCGAAATCCTGCACACCCCGTTCGCATCCACTTTTGGCACAATGTTGCTGCTTAAAATCATTTTAGCCAGCAGCGTTTTCTGCCATTTTCTCACCGCTATGTTTTTACGCAAAACAGGTCGCCTGAAAGGCAATGCCTCAAAATGGATACACTGGAGCGTGTTCAGCCACATGATAGGCATCATCATCTTGGCAAAATCCATGTTTTACTGGAACTGATGGCAAACAAATGCCGTCTGCAGTTTTGAGTTGCAGACGGCACTTCTTTACTTTAATCATTGATTTTAAATAATTTTATTTTCACTCAATGAGTTGCCCATTTCTTGTCGTTTTTCAGCAAACTCCGCCAGCGAAATATTCAAAGCATCTAAACACGGTTGCAACATTTCGCCCACTTGCACGCCGATGTATTCGGTTTTGCATTGCGGCGAGTAAACAAAAATTTTAAACAAATCAGATAATTGAATGTGTTCCGCATTGGTTTTCAACACCCAGCCATGTTTGCCGTGATAGCTGTAACCGTGGCGCGCGAGTTTTTCCAGCAAGTCGCCCAGTTCATCGTAGCCCATATTGATGTACGTCCGAAAATCTTGCACCGCCAAAGCGCGACTTTGGTTTTGCGCTTCATAAAGCAATAACAAAATTTTCAGCACATCATCAAATCGCCCACGCGCCGAAAAGCTGCGGCGAAAGGCTTCGTCTTGCCAGTAAGACAAAGAAGCGGTCAAAACCGCGCCACCCAACACCAGCATCCACAATAAATTCAGCCAAATCAAAAACACGGGAATCGCGGCAAATGCGCCGTAAATCAGCTGATAGCTATTGAAATTGCCGATGTAAAACGCAAAACCGCGTCGCGCCAAATCAAGCAATAAAGCGGTAATCGCCGCGCCGATGAGTGCATGTAAGGCAGGCACGAAACGATTCGGAATCAGGCGATAAAGCAGCCATAAAATAGCTGTGTTTACCAATAAAGAAGAACTTAATTGCAATAATTTTCCCAAAAATGGCACGCTTTCAAAATAGCTTTGTTTGAGCAACACGCCCCAAACGCTCAAACTGCCGCCCAAAGCAATCGGTCCAAACGTGAGCAATGCCCAATACAACAAAAATTGCATCCAAAACGGACGTTGGGTTTTGACGCGCCAAATGCGGTTAAAGGTTTGGTCTATCGTGCGAATCAGCAGCAAAGAAGTGATGCCCAAAGAAACGATACCGACTGCTGTCAAACCTGCAGCTTGTCGTTTAAAATCATTTAGATATGACATCACCGTATCCGCACCTGCAGGCACAATCATCGTCTGAATCAAGTCCACCAAAGATTGCGAAATGCCGTGAAACATCGGAAAAGCGGCAACCACCGCCAACACCACTGTCAAAATCGGCACCAGTGCCAACAAAGTAGTAAAGGTTAAGCTGGCGGACACTTCACTCACGCGCTCGTCTGCCAAACGTTTGCCGACAAAAGTGGCAAAACCAGCCAAGCGACTCTGACGAATTTTATTGATAGCAATCAAGACTTATTCCCTTTTAATTGATTTTTCAAGATTATTTTTAAAAAGCATTGTAACATGATGACGGCGATGCCGTCTGCAGACGGCATATTTATAAACAAAAATAATTAACATTTGAAAATTGATAGAAATATTAAAAACATCTATCTCTTTCATAGTTTTCATAGCTAAAAACTTTCGGTATAGTTCGCTCCATTGTGAAAAGCAATGAAAAGTAAGCGAGGTTTTTCTATGCAAGACTTGAACTGCCCAGCCTGCCAAGAAACAGGCTACGAATATGCCTATCAGCAAATTGCTGTCTGCAAGTAGCTGAAAGCATTGTTTTTTGATTTAACACTCAACCCAACCAAAACTTTATAGAAAAGGAAACATCATGTCTAAATGTCCAGTTACTCATTTGACCATGAACAACGGCGCGCCTGTTGTAGACAACCAAAACTCCCTAACCGCTGGCCCTCGTGGTCCGCTACTTGCCCAAGATTTGTGGCTCAACGAAAAACTCGCTAACTTCGTGCGTGAAGTGATTCCAGAGCGTCGTATGCACGCCAAAGGCTCAGGTGCGTTTGGTAAATTTACCGTTACAAACGACATCACCAAATACACCCGCGCGGCGATTTTTAGTGCAGTCGGCAAAGAAACTGAACTATTTGCACGCTTTACTACTGTCGCTGGCGAACGAGGCGCGGCGGACGCAGAGCGCGATATTCGTGGTTTTGCCGTGAAATTCTACACCGAAGAAGGCAACTGGGACGTAGTGGGCAACAACACGCCAGTATTCTTCTTGCGCGACCCACGCAAATTCCCTGATTTGAACAAAGCAGTGAAACGCGACCCACGCACAAACATGCGCAGCGCAACCAACAACTGGGATTTCTGGACTTTATTGCCAGAAGCGTTCCACCAAGTAACCATCGTGATGTCTGAACGCGGCATTCCAGCAACTTACCGCCACATGCACGGCTTCGGCTCACACACATACAGCTTCATCAATGCACAAAACGAGCGTTTCTGGGTGAAATTCCACTTCCGCACGCAACAAGGCATCAAAAACTTAACCAACGAAGAATCGGCTGCGATTATCGCCAACGACCGCGAATCACACCAACGTGATTTGTACGAAAGCATTGAAAACGGCGACTTCCCGAAATGGACTTTGTATGTACAAATCATGCCAGAAGCCGATGCAGAGAAAGTGGCTTACCACCCATTTGATTTGACCAAAGTTTGGCCAAAATCAGACTACCCATTGATTGAAGTGGGCGTGATGGAATTGAACCGCAACCCAGAAAACTTCTTTGCCGATGTAGAGCAGTCTGCCTTTGCACCAAGCAATTTAGTTCCTGGTATCAGCGTGTCTCCAGACCGCATGTTGCAAGCACGTTTGTTCAACTACGCCGATGCACAACGCTACCGTTTGGGCGTGAACCACCACCAAATCCCAGTAAACGCACCACGTTGCCCAGTACACAGCAACGCGCGTGATGGTCAAGGTCGCGTGGACGGCAACTACGGCAGCCGCATTCACTACGAACCAAACAGCTTCGGTCAATGGCAAGAACAAGCCCAGTTCGCCGAGCCACCATTGAAAATCAATGGCGATGCAGCACACTGGAACTACCGCGAAGACGACAGCGATTACTTCAGCCAACCACGCGTATTGTTTAACAACATGAGCGAGTCTGAAAAACAATCATTGTTCAAAAACACCGCAGACGGCATGGGCGACGCTTTGGACTTCATCAAATACCGCCACATCCGCAACTGCTACGCGTGCGACCCAGCATACGGCGAAGGCGTTGCCAAAGCCTTGGGCATGACCGTTGCCGATGCCATGGCTGCTTACGCAACCGACCCAGCAATGGGCAACCCAGGCTTGTTGAAACCAGCGATTTAATTTGGCATTCAACCCAAAATAAAAGCACACACATCAACAAAGAGCGGGCGCAACCCCGCTCTTTTTTAACAACACAGATACAAAAAGGAAAAAATCATGTGGCAAGACATCAGCGAACTGATTAATGATGTAATTGATTTGTATAGCTTAAAATAAAAGCTCTGTTATGATTTTGGGTTGATGGATTTTTGCGAGTAAAATTTTGCAAATTTGTTATTTTTGGTATACAGATTGCTTATTGATTTTTTTGCTTTTATGATTAAAAATGATGCAAATAAGACACAGTTTCCAAGCAAGAGCAAAGCCAACTTTTGAGGTTGGCTTTTTTATTTTGTGAGATAAAGGGGATTTTTTTTGGATTGGGAATGTGGGATTTTTAGGAATGAATATAGAAAATTGGATTTGAATGTTAGTGCAAAAATGTAAATCAAGCGTAGTTAGAATTTAATATAAACCAATAAGTTGAATAATTGATTGTAGAAAATGGAAATAAAAAAGCAGACCAAAGTCTGCTTTTATCTTTATTGATTACTGAAAAACTGCGTTTTTAGGGATTTCATATCCATGATGTTGCTGGTGTTCTTTTAACATTTCTGGATTAGGAATAACGGCTAAATTTTCATTACGTTTACTTCTGGCAACATAAATACCATTGATTTTATAATCATTTTTATAACCAAATTTCCCAAGCAATTTATTATTAGCAATGTTTTTTAACTTTATAAAGAAAAAATTAGAATGGCTGCTATGTTTCATTTCTATATTCTCAAACGCCTTAATTCCATACACTTCCATATTTGTCCTCTTCCCACCAAAAAAATAGGCATAGTCAGAACGTTTTTTATCATCATTGCCACTATCTTCAACTTTAATTGATTTAATTGGTGTTATCGATATAATCTGAACAACAAGGTCATCTGCATCAACTTCATTTACAACAGGCATATAAGCATAAGAGTTGCAAGCAATCAACAGCCCAACAAATACCAATAATAATTTTTTCATTTTTATTCCTAATTCTTACAAATAAAGGTAATACTGCATTCTAATTTAAATATTTTCAAATTGCAATATTTTAGATACCATCTCAGACAACTAAGATAGTATCCTTATACATTTATTATCTTATGCTAGCTAAATAACTATCTATAAGTGTATTTTCTTCAATATCCTTATTTAGTTCAGCTTGAAGTTCGTTAACTTTAATGTTAAAGCTGTCACCAATTAAATTCTTATCATCAAACAAACGATCAATACGATTGTCAATCTCTACTAAATTCAAAATAAAATCTTCTTCTGCTTCTTTATAATGCTCGCCGTATTGTTCAAATAATTGAGTTATATGCTGAGAGTTTGTAATACCTGAATCATTAAGGATTTTTTCAACAAATTCTCGTTTTTTCTGGGCCAAAACAGAAATGTCATCTTCATTTGAAAGAGGATCTGAATTTTCTGTGTGGTAAAAATCTTGAAATAAGTTCTCAAGCGTAGTTTGTACACTTTTAGCTTCAATTATCCCATTTTCTTTCATTTCTAACATTTTTAAAACACCGCTAAAATGGACTTTCATCTCAGGGTCTGCCGAAATAGATTTCAAGAAAGCGGATTGTATTCTTGTAGTTAACTCTTCTTCATTTTTTATGTTTAATTCATTTGTTATTTCACTTACAGTTTTATCAATACTTTCTTCTATTTTTTCTAATCTATTTTCATGAGCCACTTCAAAAGCATCAATCATTTTCTCTTTTAGTTTCTCTCTTTCTATCTTCTGTTGATATTCGGAGTCATAGCTAAATACTTTTCCTCCCAACGCTTGATGAGCATCTTTAAGTTTTTCAAAATCTAATCCATTAACTTCAACGAGTCTTTTATATTTTTCATCTTCTTTTAAGGCATTTTTATTTTTTGTATATATAAAGTCCCAATTTTCCATACGAGCCATGATTTCTCGTTGCTCATCTACACTCAATTTCTCAAAACCAGGCACAATGGCAGAAACCTTCTTAATATTTTCTTGCTCTGTTAACTCTTCTCTTAATTTGATGTCATTAAGTTCCTGCCTAATTTCAACAGCTCTTTGCTCATTGGCTGTTTTTAATTCATCGTTAAGTTTTCTTTTTCTTTCAATGTCTTGCTCTGTGATTTCACACAGCAAGGCTTTACCTGCAACTTTTGCTTGCTCTGAATTTAACTCCAGATTAGGATTTTTTCTTACCTCTTTCAGAATGTTATATCCTTGTTCTGTTTCTTCGAAATCTTGTGCTAATTCTTTGCCAATATACTGCTCTGCATTGTCCCAATAGTTTTGAATTTCTGTTAGCCTTTTTTGAATTTCTTCGCTTAATGCCGTCTGCAGCATCATTCTTTGACTCAATGCTACATTAAATGATTGAATCTGTTTAACTTTGTTCTCTTCTGCTTCTAGCTTACGTTTTTCTTCCAACTCTTTTCTGGCTTCAATTCTAGCTTTGTAAGCTTTTTCATATTCAACAAAGCTATCGTATTTGTGAAAGTGTGGATTTTTGAAGTAGGCATTTTGGTTTTCACGCATCCAGTGGAAGAACATGATGGCTTGTGGTTCGATGATGGTAAGTTGATTCACCAAGTTCACAGCCATTTGATTCGGAGGGCTTTGCATGAGTGAAGCAATCATCACCATTTCGTTGTGATTGGCATGTTGCATGATTTGTTGGAATTTGTCGCGCAATTCCATATTGGTTTCTAATGCCTGACGAAAGCTTTCTGGGTTGCTTTGTATCAGGGCTTCCAAGTCTTCGCGAGTACGGATTTTATTGATTGGGTTATTAGGATTTGCGTTGCTTACATTGCTCATAATAAATGGTATTCATCTAGATAAATAATGTTTATATTCTAATGAAATCTATTGAATCTCATGGATTTAAAGTATTTCTTACTTTTTATATTTTCTTTCATTTTTACCACATTACTTTCATTACTTTTGTCTAGTTCAACACATATTCTTTTATTTTTTCGTTCAATCAACTTTATCCCTTATTTTTGCACAGCCTAAATCGGTATCGCTTTACGATTGGGAATTTCGGCATTGGTCATTTTGAAAGTGGTGCTTTTGATGAAGTCAAACAGTATTTGGCGTTTGTTCTCTAGGCTTTCTTTGAAGAAGTTTAGGAAGTCATGGTAAGCGATGTAGTTGTTTAGGTATTTGCTGGCTACGCCTTTGAAGCGATGAATGATCATGTCTTTGAACTCACGGTGGTAGTAGTTCATGGTTTGAATGTGGTATTCGCCGATTTTGTTTTGTCCTGATGGAATGCTGTAATGGTTGAGTGCCATTTGTTTGGCTACTTTTCTGTAGGATTGGTGGGAATCGGTGATGAATATGGTGCTGCGGGCGATTTTGCCTTGAAAGGTTTGGAGAAGGTTTTTAATGCTGGGTCTGCCTTTGTTGCTGACTTTGGCAAAGGAGTGTCTACTGTTGTCTATGGCGCAGCTGACGCAGAGTTTGTCTGATGAGATGCCACGTTTGTTTTTTTGTTGTGATGGAGCAGGATGGGTGGTGGGATTTGGAGTGGTTGCTTTGTAAGAGGTGTCTTTGCCGCGTTTTCTGGCTTCTCTGGGAAGTTTGAAGTGTTTGTGATTGCCTTTGTAGGAGATGTTTACATAGGTTTCGTCTGCTTGAACGATGTTGTTCAAAAGCATTTCGTTTTGCATTTTGTGTTGGAGGGCAAATAGGATTTTGTGTCGCCAGTAGAAAGCGGTTTGTAGGCTGATGCGACATTCTTTGGCACAACGTCGTAAGGGGTGGGCTTCTAGGAATGAGTTGATGTATTTTGCCCAGATGGAGGCTTTTTTGTGGGTGTGGTGCAGTAAGGGTGGGCTTGGGTCGTAGAAGGTTTTATGGCAATGACGACAGAGATGGCGTTGTTTGTTGTTTTTGGTGCCGTTTTTGACGATGTGTTGGGATTGACAGTGTGAGCAATGGGTGGCTGCTTGGGTTTGGTGAGTGTCTGGTGGTGCGATAGACTCGATTAGGGATTGGATGAGGGCTTGTTTGTCTGCTTCGGGAAGTTTGTTGATTTCTTGTTGGAGAAATTGGGTGTGATGTTGTGTGTAGGACATGAAAAAATCCCCTTATCTGTTTGAATAGATGGGGATTTTATAGGGTGTGTGCGATTGTTGCAATTGGGGGAAGGTAATATTTTGTAAGGGGTTTTTGATGGCTGGGTTAAGTTGGGTTAATATCAATACTAAAGCATAACAGAGCCAAAATAAATAAGCATTAAACAAATGCCGCATTTGCTCCACACCACACACGGGACAAGTGCAACATCGTAATCGCACAAAAAGTTAGAATTTTTAAAAAGCACGATAAAAATATACACTACCAACATTAAATAAAAACAACGCATAGCATTTCATTGTTATGCGTTATATTTTTATTCACTTAGTATTGACTATACAAACAATATTGTGTTAAAAACAAACCATTATTAAATATCTAAGCAAAGGATTGATTGATGAATAAATTGATAAAAATAGCATTATTGTTTACTCTTGCCTCATATTCAGCAATGAGTACTGCAAATGAAATAGTAGGAAATAGTAAATCCCATGATGTACAAGTGCAGTATAAAGTACCTAAGGACATTCCTATGGTGACAATAAAAGAACTTATCGAATCAAAGGAGATTGAGGTAGAAATTGATGATTCAGTAGATATAAATACAAAAGTCGTATCTCCCAGATTCATTTATACCCTACATGTTTATTATCAAACGGAAAATATAGGTAATAAAATGTCACGCAACTTTACTCCAAGCTTGAAAGAGATAATGAAAAACAAACAAGTAAAAGAAAGTTATGATAAATATCATGCCAACAACAGCAATGAAAATATATCGCTTGATTTGATAGGGAAAAGGTTAGTATATGAAGTTGATGACAGACTTGGTATGACCGTTTACCATCCTAAAACAGGTAAAATAATTGCTTTGAGTTTTTAGTTAAGATTATTAAACACAAAAAGCCAGCTTAAAAAAGCTGGCTTTTTCTTCCCCCTTTTATTCGAATATCATTTTTTACTCAATCCGAAATCCCCTTTGAGCAGCTGCTACATAATAGCGCAAACTAAATCAAAACGCCGTTTAACCAGCTATTAAACGGCGTTTGTGCTTTGGTTTACGAGCGTTTCAAGCGACCGTGTAATTCTTGTACGCTGTACACGCCCATGGCGTTGAGGCTTTTCACGCCTTCGCTCATCGCTTCACCGCCTGCCACGGTGGTGTATTGTGGCACGCGTTGGGTGAGCGATGTGCGGCGGATTGAGTGACTGTCGGCAACCGATTGAACGTCGCTACTAACGGTGTTAATCACCATCGCGATTTCGCCGTTTTTAATCGCGTCCACAATGTGTGGGCGACCTTCTGGCACTTTGTTCACGATTTGCACGGTAATGCCGTGTTCTTGTAAATACGCCGCTGTGCCGCGTGTCGCACACAAGCCGTAGCCGAGTGCTTGGAAGTTTTTGGCGGTTTTCACAATCAGAGCTTTGTCTTCGTCGCGTACGGCGATGAAGACTTTGCCAGTAGCAGGCATGCGCTCGCCCGCACCGAGTTGAGCTTTCAAATAGGCTTCGCCAAAGGTTGCGCCCACGCCCATCACTTCGCCTGTTGAACGCATTTCTGGGCCGAGAATCGTGTCCACGCCTGGGAATTTAATGAAGGGGAACACCGCTTCTTTCACGGCGTAAAAATCAGGAATCACTTCTTTTTCTACGCCCTGTTCTGCCAAACTCAAACCTGCCATTGCACGCGCACCGACTTTCGCCAAAGGCACGCCAGTCGCTTTAGACACGAATGGCACGGTACGCGAAGCGCGTGGGTTCACTTCCAACACAAACACCACGCCGTCTTGCACGGCAAATTGCACGTTCATCAAACCCACCACATTCAATGCTTTCGCCATGGCAACGGTTTGGCGGCGAATTTCGTCTTGAATTTCTTCGCTCAACGAATATGGCGGCAATGAACAACCCGAGTCGCCCGAGTGAATGCCTGCTTGTTCAACGTGTTGCATGATGCCACCGATGACCACATTTGTGCCGTCTGACACGCAATCCACGTCCACTTCAATCGCATTATTCAAGAAGAAATCCAACAAAACGGGGCTGTCATTAGACACTTGCACCGCTTCACGCATATAGGTTTTCAGTTGCTCAGGCGAATGAACAACTTGCATCGCACGACCGCCCAACACATAAGACGGACGTACCACCAGCGGATAACCGATTTCTTCTGCCAAAACAAGGGCTTCATCTTCGGCACGTGCGGTGCGGTTTGGCGGCTGACGCAAACCCAAATCGTTCAGCACTTTTTGGAAGCGTTCGCGGTCTTCGGCAGCATCGATGCTGTCGGCTGATGTGCCGATGATGTTCACACCGTTTTCCACCAAAGCATTCGCCAGTTTCAGCGGTGTTTGTCCGCCATAATGCACAATCACGCCCCAAGGGTTTTCTTTGCTCACGATTTCCAACACGTCTTCCAAGGTCAATGGCTCAAAATACAAGCGGTCGGAAGTGTCAAAGTCGGTAGAAACGGTTTCGGGATTGCAGTTGACCATAATGGTTTCAAAACCGCTTTCACGCAAAGCCAACGCCGCGTGTACACAACAATAGTCAAACTCAATGCCTTGACCGATGCGGTTTGGACCACCGCCCAAAATCATCACTTTTTTCTTGTCGCTCGGACGCGCTTCGCATTCTTCTTCGTAAGTAGAATACAAATAAGCGGTATCCGACTGGAATTCGGCGGCGCAAGTATCGACACGTTTGTACACAGGGTGCAAATTCAAGCTATAGCGATGTTCGCGCACCGCTTGCTCGCTCACGTTCAGCAATTGTGCCAAACGTTTATCGGCAAAACCTTTGCGTTTCAATTGACGCAAACGCGCGTAGTCCAAATCGGCAAGCGTGCCGTCTGCAGTGCGTTTTTCTTCGGCAACAATGTCTTCAATTTGTGCCAAGAACCAAGGGTCAATCGCACAAATATCAAAAATTTCTTCTTTGCTGAAACCCGCGCGGAACGCGTCTGCTACAAACAAAATGCGCTCTGGTCCAGGATTCGCCAACTCGCGGCGAATGATTGATTTGTCTTCGGTTTTCGGATTGAAACCGCATAAACCCGTTTCCAAACCACGCAATGCTTTTTGCATAGACTCTTGAATGGTGCGACCCATCGCCATCACTTCGCCCACCGATTTCATTTGTGTGGTCAAACGATCGTCCGCCGCTGGAAATTTTTCAAAGGCAAAACGCGGGATTTTGGTAACAATATAATCGATGCTCGGTTCAAACGATGCTGGCGTGCGACCGCCTGTGATGTCGTTGCGCAATTCGTCTAAAGTGAAACCCACCGCCAATTTGGCTGCCACTTTGGCAATCGGGAAACCTGTGGCTTTTGAAGCCAAAGCAGACGAGCGCGACACACGCGGATTCATCTCAATCACAATCATTTCGCCGTTGGCAGGGTTAATCGCGAACTGCACGTTTGAGCCACCAGTGTCCACGCCGATTTCACGCAACACCGCCAAGCTGGCATTGCGCATGATTTGGTATTCTTTGTCGGTTAAGGTTTGGGCAGGGGCAACCGTGATGCTATCGCCCGTATGCACGCCCATCGGGTCAAAGTTTTCAATCGAACAGATGATGATGCAGTTGTCATTTTTATCGCGCACCACTTCCATTTCGTATTCTTTCCAACCCAAAACCGATTGCTCAATCAACAATTCGTGGGTTGGAGACGCAT